>CAZAHS010000173.1:3577-5261 GCA_964484855.1 uncultured Sphingomonadaceae bacterium
AATATCTGAAATTTGATCCAGCAAACCCTGATTGGGCGGACCGTGACCGTTTTGTGTTGTCCGCCGGGCATGGCTCGATGCTAATTTATGCACTGTTGCACCTTACCGGCTATGACCGCCCTAATATAACGGATATTCGCAATTTCCGTCAATTGGGCAGTGTATGTGCAGGGCATCCTGAAAATACAGAAATTCCCGGCGTTGAATCGACAACCGGCCCATTAGGGCAGGGGCTTGCCATGGCAGTGGGCATGGCAATGGCAGAGCGGCACTTAAACGCGCATTTTGGTGATGATCTTGTAGATCATAATTGCTGGGTAATTGCTGGTGATGGCTGCCTGATGGAAGGCATTAATCATGAGGCGATTGGCATTGCTGGCCATTTGGGCCTGGGCCGTTTGAATGTGCTTTGGGATGATAACAAAATTACCATTGATGGCGGGACGGATCTTTCAACAAGCGAAGATATTCGCGCGCGCTATGCCGCCACAGGCTGGCATGTGGTAAGCTGTGATGGCCATAATTTTGATGATATTCGCCGTGCGATAGAAGAGGCGAAAGCCGATCCGCGCCCTTCACTAATCGCATGTGAGACGGTTATTGGCAAAGGTGCGCCCAATAAACAGGGCACATCGGCCACACATGGCGCGCCTTTGGGCGATAAAGAGATATCATCCGCACGCATTGCATTGGACTGGCCGCATCTTCCTTTTGTTATTCCAGAGGATGTCGCGCAGCAATGGAAGGCCGCTGGTGCGCGTTCTCAAGCTGAATATACTGCATGGCAGGAGCGTTTAGACGCACATGGCGAAAAAGAAGAATTTACCCGCCGCATGGCCGGTGAATTGCCAGAGCGCTATGGTCTGCGCCGCCATATTGATGGCCTGATTAAGGATCCGCAAAAAGTAGCGACGCGCAAAGCCTCCGAATTGGCGCTAACAGCCATAAATACGCATTTGCCGGAGACAATTGGTGGGTCTGCTGACCTGACCGGCTCCAACAACACCAAAACGGGTGCATTAGAGATATTAAACCGCGATAATCCGGGCGGGCGTTATGTCTATTATGGCATTCGTGAATTTGGCATGTCCGCCGCAATGAACGGCATGGCGCTACATGGCGGCGTTATTCCTTATGGCGGCACATTTTTGGTGTTTACCGATTATTGCCGCTCCGCCATCCGTCTGTCGGCTATTCAGCATCAACGTGTTATTTATGTTATGACGCATGACAGTATTGGACTGGGCGAAGACGGGCCGACACACCAGCCTGTTGAACATGTTATGAGCCTGCGCATGATGCCAGGTGTTGATGTGCTGCGTCCTGCGGATGCTGTAGAAACTGCGGAATGTTGGGATTTGGCGCTGCGCAAAGCAGATGGCCCGACAATATTGGCATTAACCCGCCAAGGTCTGCCGCAATTCCGTTTGGAACCGAGCGAGGAAAACCGCTGCGCGCAAGGTGCTTACCGTGTGAAAGCTGCGGGCCATGCGCGGCAATTGGTGCTCATCGCATCAGGGTCAGAGGTTAGCCTTGCCCTTGAAACCGCAGAATTGCTGGAACAGGCATCTATTGGCTGTGATGTGGTATCTATGCCCAGTTGGCGGCATTTTGATGCGCAGGACAGTGATTATCGCGATGAAGTTCTGCCCAAAGATGTGCGTAAAGTTTCTATTGAAGCGGG
>CAZAHS010000174.1:0-5180 GCA_964484855.1 uncultured Sphingomonadaceae bacterium
GCCCGTTGCCTTGGCGATAGATTTGCCCAAAGATGTTTTGCCCACGCCCGGCGGACCGACCAGACAGAGTATCGGGCCTTTCAGCTTATTGGTGCGGGTTTGCACGGCCAGATATTCGATGATGCGCTCTTTCACCTTTTCCAAAGCAAAATGATCGGCATCCAGCACCTCTTGTGCTTTGCTAATATCTTTTTTCAACCGCGATTTCTTACCCCATGGCAGGCCCAGCAGCACATCAAGATAATTGCGCACAACGGTTGCTTCTGCAGACATCGGCGCCATAGAGCGCAATTTTTTCAGCTCCGCCTCTGCCTTTGTGCGCGCTTCTTTTGATAATTTGGCATCGCGAATTTTTTGGGTAAGCTCACCCATCTCATCGCCGCCATCTTCACCAGCGCCGCCAAGTTCACTCTGAATGGCTTTTAGTTGTTCATTGAGATAATATTCGCGCTGCGTTTTTTCCATCTGGCGTTTAACACGGCCACGGATTTTCTTCTCCACCTGTAAAACGCCCAGCTCACCTTCCATAAAGCCGAACAGCAATTCCAGCCTTTTTACCGGATCAAGCTCAACCAACAAAGATTGCTTATCGGCAACTTTAACATTGATATGCGCCGCAACCGCATCACCCAATGCGCCGGCATCATCAATCTCGCTAAGCTGCACCGATGTTTCAGACGGCATTTTCTTATTGAGTTTGGTGAAATTCTCAAACTGCTCAGTGACAGAGCGCATTAATGCGGCAACTTCGGTTCCGCTGGCGCTAAGCTGGTCAACATGGTTGACCTCGGCAAGCTGAACATCCCCTTCCTGTTGCAATGCAGACAGATTGGCACGGCGCGCGCCCTCTACCAATACCCGAACAGTACCATCAGGTAATTTCAGCATTTGCAGCACGGTTGCCACAACACCCATATCATAAAGGTCAACACGGTCTGGATCATCACGGGCAGGATCAAGCTGCGCAACAAGGAAGATTTCTTTATTGCCTTCCATCGCCTTTTCCAGCGCCGCCACGGATTTATCCCGGCCAACGAAAAGCGGTACAATCATTTGCGGGAAGACAACAATATCACGCAAAGGCAATAATGGATAAATATGGGTCATAAAATTATACGGTTTCCAAAAACTAATATTTATCTGATATTGGGTGCGCAGCCAAAAGCTTCAACCAGCGGCGAATAAACAGGGAATTTCCTGTTTTCAATCAGACTATTGCAACACAATCCATATATACAAAGCAGCGCTGACCCCTAGGTGAACGGCATTTTAAAGCCCGGTGGCAAAGGCAGGCCGGTGGACATTTTGGCGCTTTCCTCTTGGCTTACCTGATCGGCTTTTTGCCGTGCATCATTAAAGGCTGCGGCAATAAGGTCTTCCAGCATAGTTTTGTCAGATGGCACCATTAAACTGTCATCAATAGCAACATTGATAACGCGGCCCTTTGCCGACGCCTTCACCTTAACCAGACCGCCGCCTGAAACGCCCTCAACTTCCAGCTCTTCAAGACGCTTCTGGACTTCTTCCATCTGTGTCTGAACAGTTTGCGCGGCCTCTTGCGCGGCCTTCATCATTTCTTCCATGGATTTCATGTCATGCTCTCCTTGCGGTATCATCATCCGCCAAATCGTCCTGAATTTCTGCTCCGGGGAAAACCTGCGTCAACGCTTTGACCAAAGGTGTTTCCAAAATCTCTTCGCGCTGTTTCTGTAACGCCGTATCGGCCTGTTCTTTTAGGCTGGGAATAGCATTGGGCGCGCCAGAAGGCTTTTCGCTAATCTGCCAATTGCGCCCTGTTGCGCGGCGCAAAGCATCACGCAGCGCGCCTGCATAATCATCGCCCACAGGCCGCGACAATGTATAATCCAATACGCCATCTGCCAGGCCAATAACCCGCACATAATCATGCATGATCTGGCTAAGCCGCAAATCACCTGCACGCTCCAAAGCCGTAACCAATTGGGCAATTGTGGGCGCTGCGGCCGGGCTATTATCTGGCATCGGCGCGCCAGCAATTGCAGCAGGGCCAGCGCCTATTGGGCCATTGGGTGCAGCAGCGCTTGATGTTCCAGCAGCGCTAGGGGGCGCAGTATTTTGATGTGGCGCAGCTTGTGCCCCGCCTTCTTCCATGCGGCGGGCCAGCTTTTGCGGGTCGGGCAGCGATGTCGCATACACCAATCGCAGCATCGCCATGTCCATCGCTTCGCGCGGGTCCGGCGCAGCGGCAGTTTCCTCATGGCCTTTTAGCAGCATCTGCCACAGCCGGTGCAAATTGCCATGCGAGATTTTGCTCGCCAATTCCTGCCGCGCTTTATAATCATCATCGGGCAATGCAGGCGGCTTACCAGATGCCATCTGCACCTTGGCCAGCGTCAGATTATGCACCATATCCATCAATGATCTAAGCTGCGCCAATGGCTCAACGCCCAGAGCATGCTGCCGGTCGAGCAGCTCCATCATCGCGCTGTCTTCGCCAGCCAGCACATGCTCTAGCAAGGTCTGCACTGCGGCGCGGTCAGACAGCCCCAACATATCACGCACCGCCAATGAGGTGATGAGCGGAACCTCCCCCTCTGTCTCCATATCGGCATGGGCAATGGCCTGGTCCAAAACAGAAAGACCATCGCGCACAGATCCATCCGCAGCGCGGGCAATCATGGCCAGCGCCTCGCTCTCAGCTTCAACATTTTCCTTGCCGCAAATATCGGCAAAATGCTCTGCCAACATATCCTGTTGTATGCGCTTTAGGTCAAATCTCTGACAACGGGATAAAACCGTGATCGGCACCTTTTCAACTTCGGTTGTCGCGAACAGAAATTTCACATGTGGCGGCGGCTCTTCCAGTGTTTTCAGCAGCGCATTAAACGCATTTTTGGTCAGCATATGCACTTCGTCGATGATATAGATTTTGAAGCGCGCCGTTACGCTGGCATAGCGTACGGCCTCAATAATCTCGCGCACATCATCAACACCGGTATTGCTGGCGGCGTCCATCTCAATAACGTCAATATGCCGCCCCTCCGCAATAGCGGTGCATGGCTCGCATATGCCGCACGGATCAATAGTAGGGCCGCCGGAACCATCCGGGCCGATGCAATTCAGCGCTTTGGCTATCAACCGCGCTGTCGATGTTTTGCCCACACCGCGCACGCCGGTCATCAAAAAGGCATGGGCCAGCCGGTCCCGCTTTATGGCATTGCCCAATGTCTGCACCATGGCAGATTGGCCGATAAGCTCTGTAAATTTTTGCGGACGATATTTGCGCGCCAGCACACGATAAGGCATTTTTGCCTCTGCGACCACTGGGGCAACAGGCGCTTCAACACCTGATGCAGCAAAAATATCATCGTCGGTTTCAGACATCAGATTTAGAAATAGGCCAATCTATCAATTACAGGATAAAAAAGTCCGGTCATTCGCAGAATCACCATCATTACTGATAATAGAACAGCAATTGGCGATTGTCGAAAGCAAGACAACAATTTGCCGTAAAAATCCGCAATATGGGGATAAGAAACTGAAATTAGGGGGAAGAAGGAGGCGAGCGACCCGCAGAGATTTCGTTGTGGCTGCTTCCTTCCGGACCTGACCAGGTTGGCGAAGACCACGTCCGCCCGACTCCCAAGGGCGATATGGCGGGACATTGCGCAAATTGCAAGCCTATGATGCTTCACATTATCTTACCCTGAAAATCCCTTTAGCGCGACGCCATAAGCGGAACAAGCATGCGCGCAATCTCTGCAATGGCATTATCTGCCGCATCGCCATCAAGTCTGGGCCGGTCAAGATAGACCGATAGCAGCAATGGCTTACCTTGCGCGCCGCCCTCTAATCGCGGCCAGATGATCGCAACATCATTATAAGCGGGCGCAGAGGGCGGCGCAGTGCCGGTTTTGTCACCCATGGTCCAATTGTCAGGAATTCCCGCCTCTATGCGCGTCTTGCCGGTAGCGCTGTTCACCATCCATTGCCGCAAAATATTTGCGGTGTTTACCCCTGCACTATGTTTAACCAACAGATGGCGCATCATATTGGCCATAGATAGCGGCGTGGTGGTATCACGCGGATCGCCAATAGCATTTTCGTTCATTTCCGGCTCAAACCGGTCAAGCCGCGTTTCAGCGCCGCCATGACTTTGGAAAAAGGCCGTAAGCGCCTGCGGCCCGCCCAAAGCGCGCAAGATAAGATTGGCCGCCGCATTATCGCTATAATCAACGGCTTTTTCAGCCAGCTCATACAGGCTGGTCGCCCGCTGCTCACGGATGATGCGCTCTACAAAAGGCGCATAAGGTACAAGGTCTTTTTGCGTAACCGTGATTTTGGCAAATTGGTTTAGCGCGCCGCGTTCATGTGCCGCCATTAAAGCAGCGGCCAAGGGCGCCTTAAAGGTCGAGCACATGGCGAACCTTTCTTGCGCGCGGTGCCCCGCCAAGAGCTGCCCGCTTGTCGCCAGCAGCGCAGCGCCAACGCGCCCGCCAATCCGCTTTTCAATTTTGGCAAGCGCAGCATTTTGTGCATCGCCCTTTACCGTATCAACGGCAGCAATTGGCGGTGCGCACGATGCAATACCCGCCCATAATGGCATAGCAATCATTAAACGGCGACGTGTATCAACCATCAAATCCCGCTCATATCCCGCGCTTCAGATGGAATATGCGCTTTCAATCCGTCCATCTGCTTGGTCAGATATATCTGGCATGCCAAACGGCTGGTCGGGGTTACTGCGGTGGCCAGATCAAGCATATCCTCCTCCATCTCTACAGGTTCGGGCAGGCGTGCAAAATCCTGCTTATCGAAAATCACATGACAGGTGGAGCAAGCCATTTGCCCCTCACATGTGCCTTCCAATGGCTGACCCGCGGCCTGCGCCACGTCGAGCAAGCGCTCGCCCTCACTGGCTGTGACTTTCTGCTCTGTCTCACCATCTTCGCTGACAAAAATTACCGTCAAATCATCCGCCATATTTCACCCTTTAACTGCCGCATTTATCATCTTTGCGGCCTGTAATATCTCATCTTCACTGGTAAAGCGCCCAAAGCCCAACCTGATAGAGGATGTAAGCGCTTCTTTGCTAAGGCCAAGCGCTTTCAACACATGGCTGGGCCGCCCTGATCCACTGGCACAAGCGGAACCTGCGGAAAAAGCGACATCGCGCACGGTGGAGAGCAAATGCGCACTGT
>CAZAHS010000175.1:0-5172 GCA_964484855.1 uncultured Sphingomonadaceae bacterium
AGTGTGCTGGATTTTGGCCACTTTCCAAAGGCCATTCTCATATTCCAATATATTGCCTGGCCGGATATCAACGCCGCTGATTTTCATAACAAAAGCTTCCTAATTCATATCGCCCTGATGGTTAAATCGGGCCTTGCAGCGCGTCTATACACGGTAAAAGCCTAAGGCAAGGGCTAGTAATAGCGCAAAGCATTATAGTCGCCTGCAAAAGCCGCACCCCGAAAATGACAAATTTGCAAATTTTTGTATCCTCATGTCCGTTTAATGCAATCAAGCCCTTGAAAAGCCAGTTATCACCATCGGCAGAAACTTATTGAGGGTAAGGATAAACAATATGCGCATGCGCAAAATTCAGACAGATACGGGCAATATCAGGATAGATGATATTGGGACGGGCACATCCGAAATAACCAATAATGGGATAGGCATTGGCATTGCAGCGATTTCTAAGACATCTGGCAGCAATAGCGCCAAGGCTGCACTGGCCGCAGGATATTTTGGCAGCATAACGCCGGCACCTGCGCATCTGGTGGATAGCCATAAACGCAATATCATCTTGCACAAAGCCGCCATTGCATTTCAAACCAATTTTGGATCGCCGCCCCTTAAAGATGAAAAGGCTTAAACAGATTGTGATAATTTGGGAATTAAGAATTTAGCAGATTTGCAAAGCGAGCAACTGCTTTGGCTGGCCCATCAGCGTCATTCCATATGGCGCCGCTTACGGCAATGAAATCGGCCCCTGATTCAATTATAGGCTTGGCATTTTCTGCTGTGATACCGCCAATTGCTACACATGGTATTTCTAGCATGGCCGACCACCATTTCAGCAGATCAGTATCCGCCTGATAAAGCGTTTCTTTCGTGCTGCTGGGGTAAAAAGCGCCAAAGGCGACATAATCAGCGCCGGCCTCCCCTGCATCTAGCGCCATATGGCGGCTATCATGACAAGTCACGCCAATCTGGACATCCTTGCCAAGCTCTTGACGCGCCTCGCGCACATCGCCGTCACCCTGTCCCAAATGCACACCGTCCGCGCCCAGCCTTTTGGCCAAGGCAACATCATCATTCACGACAAAAGCAACATCATGGGCCGCGCAAATTTCCTGCAAAGGTGCAGCAAGCCGCGCTGCCTCATGCTGGTCTTTACCCTTTACGCGAAATTGGAAAGCCGCGACATGACCATCTGACAGCGCAGCTTCTAGCCTATCAGGAAAATCGCCGCCTACGTCTAACGGCGAGATAAGATATAATTCGCATTTGTTGATCATCATTGCCTAGCAGATAGAGGCTTCATAAATCTCGTCAATGGCAGATGATAATGCACCGTCAAATTCATCATCGCTCATTGGCGCGCGCAAATCTTCCAATAATGCGCGTGAGAAACTGGCAATCATACCAGGGTTTTGCGACAAATTGGCGCAGGCTTCGGTGCGCGAGAAACCACCCGAAAGGGCCACGACGCGCGATACTTTGGGGTGATTTGCAAATTCTGAATACAGACCTGCCTCAACCGGAATAGAGAGTTTCAGCATCACCTTATGCTCAACATCCTGCTCTTCCAGTGCGGCCTTTATGGCATCGCGCAACAATGCATCACATTCGCCGCGCGTTTCGCTTTTGATATTCACTTCCGGTTCGATAATTGGCATTAACCCATGATCGATAATCTGGTTTGCCACTGCAAATTGCTGCGCAACAATGGCCTTTATCCCGCTTGCCGAGGCAGAATTTATCACAGAGCGCATCTTGGTACCAAAAACACCGCGCGAATTGCCGCGCTCCAGCAGTTCATCAAGCTGTGGCATAGGCTTCATCATCTGAACGCCATCGCTTTCATCCTCAAGGCCTTTATCAACCTTCAAAAATGGTACAATGCCGCGTTCCCACAGAAGTTCGGGGACAGGCTTGCCACCTGCTTCACCATCCATAGTGCGCTCAAACAAAATCGCGCCCAGCACTTTTTCACCATTAAAGCTCGGTGATGTTACAATGCGGCTGCGCATTTTGTGAATTAGCGCGAACATTTCCTCATCATTGCTATAGGCGTCACTGCCCACACCAAAACCCTGCAAAGCCTTTGGCGTTGAGCCGCCGCTTTGATCCAACGCAGCAATAAAGCCTGATCCATTTTCAATCTTGTCCAGCATTTCCGGTGTGTGCATTATTATACCCCTATTCTGCTTTTGAATGCGTTATCAGCAGACCGATATCGGGCCAGCTAATTCTGTGATGTGCAACGGCTATACCTGCCAATGGTTTATCTTCTGTAGCCGATACAATACCGCCCAAATCCAGATAAAGTCGTTTTGCACGGTCATTGCCAATTACGACATGCAGGTCGATAGCTTTATGGCCTTTTATTTGGCCAAGATGGGCGCAATGCCCCATAAGCCTGCGGCCAATACCGCCCGAGCGATAGCGTTCAACAACGTGCAAATTGTCCAAATAAAGCGGCTCATCATGCCAGGCCGCTACAAAACCGGCAATTGCGCCATCCTGTTCAGCAACAAGAACAATATCATCGCTGCTAATATCTTTGTCGCGCCAATGCTTGTGCATAATTGCTGGAAGCTCTTGGTCGAGAAAATCCACTGGCATATGTGAGCGGTAACTTTGTTGCCAGCTTATAGTGTGTATCCTTGCAATCGCCATCCGGTCGGCCGGTTGGAAAGAGCGGATCATCATTTTTGTAGTGCGACTATTCCGGGCAATGCTTTGCCCTCCATCCATTCCAAAAAGGCCCCGCCAGCAGTTGAAACAAAGCTGAAATCTTGCGCGGCCTCTGCATGGTTTAACGCGGCCACTGTGTCGCCGCCGCCCGCTACACTGACAAGCTGCCCCTCTTTGGTCAGCGCCGCCGCTGTTTGCGCCAGCGCCACAGTGGCCCTGTCAAATGGCGCAATCTCAAAAGCCCCTAATGGTCCATTCCACACCAAAGTGCGGCAGGTTTTTAAGACATCAGACAGCGCCTCCACAGCAGCCTCTCCAATATCCAAAATCATATCATCCGCGCCAACTTCGTGTACATTCACAGTGCGGTTAGCGGCATTGGCGGCAAATTCCTGTGCCACCACAACATCATAAGGCAAATGCACCGTGCAAGACGCCGCATCCGCCGCTTCCAATATCGCATTGGCAGTGTCAGCCAGATCATGCTCACACAGGCTTTTGCCAACGTCCACGCCGCGCGCCGCCAAGAAGGTATTGGCCATGCCGCCGCCAATAATCAGATGATCAACCTTCGTCACCAAATGCTGCAACACGTCCAGCTTTGATGAAACCTTTGCGCCGCCCACCACGGCAGCGACCGGATGCTCCGGCGAACCCAGTGCCTTATCAAGAGCGTTTAATTCTGCTTCCATTGCACGGCCCGCAAAGGCAGGCAGATGATGCGCCAGACCTTCAGTGGTAACATGCGCGCGGTGGGCAGCCGAAAAGGCATCATTTACATAACAATCGGCAAGACCGGCCAGCATCTCGGCCATTTTTGGATCATTCGCCTCTTCACCAGCGGCAAAGCGGCTATTTTCCATCACCGTAATACTGCCATCAGGCAGATCGGCGATAGATGCAGCATCCGGCCGCGCCATAAAGCCAACATCATGACCAAGAACCTGCTGCAACGCAGGAACAACCGGCTCTAATGAATAGGCCATATTAACCTCACCCTTGGGCCGGCCAAAATGCGCCAGCAAAAGGACTTTCGCGCCGCGCTTGGCCAGCTCAATAACAGTGGGAATGGTAGCGCGCAGGCGTGTATCATCGGTCACTTTACCATCAGCCATAGGCACATTAAGATCCACACGAACGAAAACCCGTTTGCCAGAAATTTCGCCCATATCATCCAGCGTATTAAACCCGCGCGCCATATATTCCCTGCCTTTACCGCTATAATTTAAGAACCCATTAGGTTCAAATTAGACCAGCCATAACCGTAGCGGTATCAATCATGCGGTTTGAAAAGCCCCATTCATTATCATACCAGCTTACCACGCGCACCAGCTTGCCATCCATGACGCTGGTTTCCAGACTATCGACTGAAGAACTGGCAGGTTGATGGTTAAAATCGCTGGAAACCAGCGGTTTGTTTTCAAAAACCAGCACACCCTTCATCGGGCCGTCCGCAGCCGCTTTCAGCGCTGCATTAATCTCTTCTACGCTGGTTTCACGCAGCGGTGTAAACACCAGATCAACCAAGCTTACATTGGGCGTTGGCACGCGCACAGAGGAGCCGTCTAACTTGCCATTTAATTCAGGCAAAACCAAACCAACCGCGCGCGCAGCACCGGTTGTGGTCGGGATCATATTGACCGCCCCTGCCCGTGCCCGGCGCATATCACTGTGCATCTGGTCCAGCATACGCTGGTCATTGGTGTAGCTGTGAATGGTGGTCATAAAACCGCGTTCTATACCGACAGCATCATGGAGTGCTTTGGCCACTGGCGCCAAGCAATTTGTGGTGCAGCTAGCATTGGAAACAATAATATCATCGGCGGTCAGCACATCGTGATTAACGCCGTAAACCACGGTTTTCAAATCACCTTTTGCCGGGGCTGAGATTAAAACACGCTTCGCGCCGGCATCAATATGCGGCTGCGCAGCGTCTTTTGATTGGAAGAAACCTGTGCATTCCATCACCAGATCAATGCCCATATCTGCATGCGGCAAATTGGCCGGGTCGCGCTCAGAGGTAACAGCAATGGTTTTGCCATCAACGATGATTGCATTGCCCTCGGCAGAGACTTCACCGGTAAAGCGTCCGTGAATAGAATCATAAGCGAACAGCAAGGCATTTGCCTTTGCATCCGCCAGATCGTTAATCGCAACCAGTTCAAGGCCGCAATCAGGACGTTCCAAGATCGCCCGCGCGACCAATCGCCCGATACGTCCGAAGCCGTTAATTGCTACTTTGGTTGTCATGCTTGTCTCCTCAAAACTCAAAGATTTTATGCCCGTCTCAGGGTCAGATTTTGCTGCGTATATCTTTGGCAATCTGCTCGGCAGTCAGGCCAAAATGCTCAAACAAATCAGATGCCGGTGCCGATGCACCAAAGCTGTCTATGCCGTAGCTAAGGCCATCGCTACCAATATAGCGTTCCCATCCTAATGTTACGCCCGCTTCAATAGAAACTTTACGCACATCTTTGGGCAGAACTTCATCGCGATAAT
>CAZAHS010000176.1:0-5117 GCA_964484855.1 uncultured Sphingomonadaceae bacterium
AGCGTCGGCTCCGCCGGTATTGAGTTACTCATGATATTCTCTCCTTACAGAGAGCTCGCGCGGCGTTGGGACCGCGTGGCCCGTCGACGCACCTAGAGCCAGCTGCGAAGGAGAGCAAGAAGATTTTTCAAAATGCGGTATAGCGGCGTCTAGCAGTGCCAGAGCACATAAATGCCCTAAATTCAGCTATCGGCTTTACGGAAAATCACCTTACCACCGCGCTTTGTAACCAACAGTTTTTCAAAGGTTTTTGGGTGAAAATAGGCTTCAACGCGGTCGCCCTGCGGTGTGGTGCCATAAACTTCATAACAGCCGCCATCAACTTTTGATTTGCGGATGGACCAGCCTTCTTTTTTCAGCTTAGTCTCTAGCGAATCCCGGCTCTTCCATGATGATTTGGGGCCAGCTTCACATTTGATTTTTCCGCTGGCAAAAGCCGATTCGGGAATGGCTGTGCTCATGGCAGTTGCAGCCGCAATGGCCAGCATGGCTTCGGTAAATTTCATGTCGTCACCCTTCTTATAATCCTCACATCACATATAGTGATCGATAATACCCATTAAAGACCTTGCTAAATCAACACATGTGAACACAGATTGAATTTTGTCACTTGCTCAGATTACGTATAATGCGAATAATTTGCAATAATAAAAGCGGCGCGAAGTGCGCTATTGCACCCAACCATTCCCCATCAACATATATCCAGTGCACCGCGACCAATATGGCTGCTAAATATACCAATTGCTGCAAACGCTTCCAATTATGTTTCATCAGGCGCTGGGCCGCATTATTGCTGGTCACCGCCATGGCGATAAATATCGCGAGTGCTAGATAGCCAGTCCAGATAGAAAATTGCGCTGCATCCTCTAGCACATAGCGCCACACACCATTAAAAAGCTCCAAATCAATGCAGTAAACCAACAGGTGCAGTAGCCCATAGCCTGCGGCAGCAACGCCAAGATAACGCCGCCGCAAGAGCAGCCACATAATCCATTTTTTCGGGCCAAATAGAGCTTGTAGCGGGCTAATCATCATAGCCAATATCATCAACCGCACCGACATTTCACCCGTGCCATGCTCTAAAGAAAACGCCATGGCCGGGTCAAAGCCGCTGGCAACCAATTTGCCGATTTGGAAAACCGCAGGCACTGTAAGAAGCAGCCAAAACAGATAGATATTATTACGGATTGCCCGCATCATTTGCCCCAAATGTAAACATATGCCGCATCGGGCAAAATATTTTATGGCTCGTTAACCATAACCGATTGCGCTCTATTAAGCATGTTGTGGCTATAGCATCGGCCATGACGAAGCAACGCACTAACATTTTGACACGCTATAGCAAAGCCATCGCGGCTGGCGCCTTCATATTATCATTGGGCGCTTGCAGCGCTTTGCCACAAGTCGGATCACGCAGCAATGCGCCCGCACGGCCGGCCAGCACGAATGCGCCCGCCACCACAGCCTCTGCAGCAACGATACGCCCCACTGGCCCGCTACGCACCTGCCATGCGGACCTGCAAAAATCATCAGCACAATTTACCCCGTTGCCAGATCGTTATTTGGGCAAAAATTGCAGTCAATTGGGCACTGTAAAACTGGCCAGCCTTGATCTATCGCGCGCAAATGACGGTGCGGGCGCGCTGCAAATTGGTAATTTGGGGCCAGTAACCTGCCCAATGGCGCAGCGTTTCACTCGCTGGTCGCAATATGCCGTTGCGCGCGCGGCCCGTCAGATGCTGGGCAGCGAGCTTGTACGTATTGAAACCATGGGCAGCTATAATTGCCGCAATGTTGCAGGAACGACTAAACGCTCCGAACATGCCCATGCCAATGCCATTGATGTTTCTGCATTTGTATTGGCAGATGGACGGCGAATCACGGTTCAAGGCGGCTGGAATGGCAATAGGTCTGAACGCGCTTTCCTAAAAGCCATACACAAAAGCGCATGCCGCCGCTTTGGCACCGTTTTGGGGCCGGATTTCAACAAGGCGCACCACGACCATTTCCATCTTGATATGGCTGATAATAAGGGTTTTTGCCGGTAAGCTGTAAATAGATAGTGCGTAATCAGCATTGATGCGCCGGTAAATGCCGTCTAACTGACTGGTTATGACCAAAAAAGATTTACAAGAACGGCGCTTCCGCCGTGCCGCCGAAGATGCACAAACCGCTGAAAAAGCGCTTATCACACCGCAAACCAGCGACCCTGCTTATAAGTTGGCTTATCGCGACACGGATTTTCTGCTGCGCGAAGAATTAAGGCCGGTGCGCTTCCAGTTGGAATTGTTAAAGCCTGAAATGCTGCTTGATGAGGCCAATATTGGCTCAACATTCGTATTTTATGGCTCTGCACGTATTCCTGAACCCGCTAAAGCTCAGAAACGTATAGACGCAGCAAAAACCGCTCAAGAAAAACGCATTGCAGAAAATCTGGCGGCCAAAGCGAAATATTATGATGTCGCGCGTGAATTGGCGCATATGGCAAGTGATTGCGTGCAAAGTGAAGATGGTAAGCGGCAATTTGTCGTCTGCTCCGGCGGCGGCCCTTCTATCATGGAGGCAGCCAATCGCGGCGCACAGGATGCAGGCAAGGAGTCAATCGGGCTGAACATTGTTTTGCCGCATGAACAAGCGCCCAATGAATATGTCACGCCAAATCTTTCTTTTCAGTTCCACTATTTCGCACTGCGCAAAATGCATTTCTTACTGCGTTCACGGGCCATTGCGGTTTTCCCAGGCGGATTTGGCACTTTTGACGAATTTTTTGAACTGCTAACGCTTATCCAAACCGGCAAGATGGAGCCTGTACCCATATTGCTTTATGGTAAGGATTTCTGGACCAAAGTAATTGATTTTGAAGCTTTGGCCGATGAAGGAACCATATCGCATAAAGATCTGGACCTGTTTAATATGGTTGAAACAGCAGAAGAAGGCTGGAAAATCGTGCAGGACTTTTACGCACTAGACTGCTGATAAATCGCTAAAAAAAATAGCTTTTGGTCGGCCTTATTGCACCAACAGAACTGCTCTAGCCGAATTGTTTCGCCATTTCTGCGCTGCGTTTGGCGGCTGCATCTATTGTTGCATCCACCAGCTTTTGCATGGCTGCGCCTTCGTCTAATATATCCAGCCCTGCCTGTGTGGTGCCGCCAGGGCTGGCAACCTGACGCGCCAATTCATCAGGACTATGTTGCGACGCACTTGCCAATTGCGCGGATGCTTGCACCATGGCCAGCGCAAAACGCTCGGCTTGCTGCGCATCCAGCCCTTGCGTCTGACCCGCAGCAGCAAGCGCATCGACAAAGCGAAAAACAAAGGCCGGACCAGACCCAGCCAGCGCGGTCGCCACATGCATATGCGCTTCTTCCGCCAGCCATTCTGCGCTGCCGAATAATTTTGCCAATGCCTCAACCCGCTCATGCGCTGCGCGGGCAAAATCATCATTAGGCTTTGGCGCATAAAGCGATGAAACCGACTGACCTATGCGAACCGCCATATTGGGCATTAAGCGAATAACCGCCCCTGCATCACCAAATCGCTCAATCAGGGTCGCATGTTCAATGCCCGCCAGAATGGATACAATAATGGTCTGCGCAGAGATTTTGCCGGAAAGGATCGGCGCCGCTTCCGCCAGCTTTTGCGGTTTCACTGCCAAAATAACCAGATCGGCAACCGGCATATTGTCAGGAAGCTGTTTATACACGGTGATACCGCCTGGCGCTGTATCAAGAAACGGATCAAATATGGTGACCTTTGCCGGATCAAGACCGGCCGCCAGCCACCCACTCAACATACCGCCGCCCATATTACCGCAACCGATAAAAACAATATTGTTAGGGAAAACAGGGCTATTCTTTGTCATCAAACCTCGCCAATAAAGATGTTATGCCTCGCCCATTGTATCAATAAGCGCGGCAGCAAGTGCATCCTTTGGTGATTTATCGCCCCATAGAATAAACTGGAAAACCGGATAAAAACGGTCGCACTCTGCCAATGCAGTTTCTACCAGCAATTGCGCCTGATCAAGCTCTAACATGCCATTGCCCGGCAACATTAGCCCATGGCGATAGAGTAACATGCCATTATTGGACCACATATCAAAATGTCCCAGCCATAGCTGTTCATTTATGAGGCCCAATGCTTCATACATACTGGCATATTTGTCATCGGACACACTAACATCAGGCAACGCCAAAAGCTGCAGGACATGGTCCTCTTCACGCCAGATTGCACGCAATTGATAGCGGGTCCAATTGCCCTTTACCTCCGCGCAAACCTCGTCCTCACTCTCACGCTCGGTATCCCAGCCGCGTGCTTGAAACAAAGCGGACAGCATATCGAGCGGTGCAGCCTCTTGCCCACCAATTTCGGCTTCGTCTGTTTCCATCATGAGAATGGGATCAAAACAGCCGCAAATGGCACCGTTTTTGTTACTATGTGGTATTGCCTTAACATTTTTTCATAATGCAAAAGGCAAGGATACGCCGCAATGCAACACTGCCAATCAACGGGGGAAAAGTATAAAACCCTGTTGAAACGCTGTTGATAAACAGCGGAAAAAACGGTGGAAAACGGTCTTTATTCGACAGTTATTTTGGCTTGCGCGCGGATGTACTGCTGCGCGTGGTTGCCGGTTTTGCGGCTTTTTCAAGCGCGTCAACACGTGCTTTCAATGCATCCGCTTCTTCACGCGCTTTAGCGGCCATGGATTTAACGGCATCAAATTCCTCACGGCTAACAAAATCCATGCCGGATACCCATTCGCGTGTACGTTCACGCGCAGATTCGCCCGCCTCACGGCCCATGCCGGCAACAGTTCCAGCAGCGCCGTTAAGAACGCGCATAACATCTGCAAAAATTCGGTTGTCGCTTTGCATGGATTAAAGCCTTTCATTTTAAGCACAAAACCTGACCCCAATATGGCATTAAAGCGCCTTGAAACAAGCAGGCATTATTGCGGGCAGAATTTTATTCTTGCGGCGGGGGCAATGCTCCGCCTGCCGGAGAGGCCGGCAATTCATAGCTGCGCGGCACAATCTTGGTTGCAGCACCAGGATTAAGATCATCAATCTGCTTGTTCAAAACCGCAGCAAAACATAGCCATGCAAGATAGG
>CAZAHS010000177.1:0-5047 GCA_964484855.1 uncultured Sphingomonadaceae bacterium
GTGTTCAGCTAAATGCTAAGGCCCTTGAGGATTTCTTTATCTCCAATAGAGGCGTGGAGATTATTTATTTTTAACATTAGTTTGCCTTAATGAGTTTTTCGAGTTTTTCGATAAGACGCGGCACATCACGGAGAGGGACAACTATGAAAGGGTCCTCCATCTCGATGTACTCGTTGCGTTCTTGGCGAATTACCAATTGGTTATCGGGGTTAAGGTAGACAGCTACTTTCCTAGCTGGTTCAACTATTAAATCTCTATCAAAGTCATTCCAGTCAAATTCGTCAGACATTATCCTACGCTCCCTTCCAATGAAATCGCCAGCAGCTTCTGCGCTTCCACCGCAAATTCCATCGGCAGTTCTTTCAGCACTTCCTTGGCAAAGCCATTGACGATGAGCGCGACGGCTTGTTCTTCATCCAGTCCGCGTTGCTGCGCATAGAACATTTGGTCGTCGCTGATTTTGCTGGTTGTTGCCTCATGCTCGATTGTCGCGGTCGGGTTTTTCACTTCGATATAAGGCACGGTGTGCGCGCCGCATTGATCGCCCAATAGCAGCGAGTCGCACTGCGTAAAGTTGCGCACATTTTCCGCGCCCGGCGCAACGCGGACCAGTCCGCGATAAGTGCCGTCTGATTTGCCGGCGCTAATGCCTTTGGAAATGATGGTTGAGCGCGTGCCCTTGCCATTATGGATCATCTTGGTGCCGGTATCGGCCTGCTGATAATTATTGGTGAGCGCGACCGAATAAAATTCGCCAACACTGTCTTCGCCATTCAGCACGCAGGATGGATATTTCCATGTAATCGCGCTGCCGGTTTCCACCTGCGTCCAGCTAATTTTGCTGCGTTTGCCCTGACAAAGCCCGCGCTTGGTAACAAAATTATAGATGCCGCCTTTGCCATTTTCATCACCGGGATACCAGTTTTGTACGGTGGAATATTTAATCTCCGCATCATCCATGGCGACCAGTTCCACCACCGCGGCATGAAGCTGGTTTTCATCGCGCATCGGGGCGGTGCAGCCTTCCAAATAGCTGACATAGCTGCCTTTTTCTGCAACAATCAATGTGCGTTCAAACTGGCCTGTATTTTCCGCATTGATACGGAAATAGGTGCTGAGTTCCATCGGGCAGCGCACGCCTTCGGGAATGTACACAAAGGTGCCATCGGAAAAAACGGCGCAATTAAGCGCGGCAAAATAATTGTCCTGCACCGGCACCACTTTGCCGAGATATTTTTTCACCAATTCAGGATGCTCGCGTATGGCTTCGCTGATCGACATGAAAATCACGCCTGCTTTGCTCAGCTCTTCGCGGAAAGTGGTGGCCACCGATACACTGTCAAAAACTGCATCAACCGCGACTTTGCGCGCGCCTTTGACATTGGCCAGAACCTTTTGTTCTTCCAGCGGTATGCCCAGCTTTTTATACGTATCCAAAATCACCGGATCGAGATCATCAAGGCTGTCCAGCTCAACCTTCTTGGTCGGCTCGGCATAATAATAGGCGTCCTGATAATCAATGGGCGGCACGTTGAGTTTCGCCCAGTCGGGGCTAATCATATCCTGCCATTTGCGAAAGGCTTTTAGCCGCCAGTCCAGCATCCATTCCGGCTCTTTCTTTTTGCCGGAGATAAAGCGCACTGTATCTTCATTCAGGCCTTTGGGCGCAAAATCCTGTTCAATATCGCTGGCCCAGCCATGCTCATAAGTGCTGGCTTTTTCCGCTGCTTCCCATGCATCGCTATCGCGTTCTCGACTGGCCGCATTGCGGGCGTCTTGGTCTTGGGTGAGTTGGCTATTATCGCTCATTATGCTTGTTCCATTATCTTGCTAATGTTTTTATCAGGCAGTGATTGTGTGGCGGGTTTGCGCGCCAAATCGGCCAAAGTGACCGCATTTAGGGCATCGCGTATGGCAGTATTGACGATGAACCAATGCGGCTTAACGCTGCACCCCTGCTCAATCGCGCAGCCATGTCCTTCGGCTTCGATACAATTGGTGATGGCAATCGGCCCGTCCACCGCTTCGACAATTTGTGCCAAAGTGATGGTGGCGGGTGGCCGTGCTAGCCGAATACCGCCGCCTGCGCCGCGCACCGTCTCTATCAATTCAGCGCGCGACAATGCTTGCAGCAATTTCTGCGCCGTGGGCAATTTAATGCCGGTTTCTTCTGATAGCTGACGCGCATTTTGGCGTGCTTTAGGGCCATCAATCAGGCCGCGCGCACCGCATTGACCCGCAGCAGCGGTCATCAACACAACGGCATAATCGGCAAGGCTGGAAAGCCGCATGGTCACGAATCCTAAATAAGATTAAATTGCTCTTATTTGGGCAGATGCGCATGACGCACCTGAAATGCAAGCATAATTTGCTATAATATGGGACAAAATGCGGGACATTTTGATATGGGGCATTTTGCCCTTGGCAAAGTTATCTAGGGTCAGGCCCTAGCTTGAAATACCCTTGGGCGGCTCTGCTACATCATCCAGATCAGGTTCTAATTCCCGAAAATAGGGGCGGTCCAGCACCATTTGCAGCAGCATTTCCTCTGGCGTGACCAGTTTGCCGGGCGAGCGGCCAGTAAAATGCTTTATTTCGCGCACCATATGCGGTTGATCGTAAAAGGGGTCCAGCGCCTCATCGCAGATATTGCCTTGATTCAGGGTAATGGCCTGCGCGGCGCGCAAGGCACGCACTTTGCGCGCCAGCATTTTGGGCGGGCCACCAAAATGGCGATTGCCAATGCGGCTAAAGCGCCTGCTGCGCGCAAGATCACCCTGAGTCAAAGCCTGCACATCGGGCGAAGGACTTCCCGCCAGCCATTGCCGCATCTCCTCAACACCGTTTACGGTGCGCGCGCTTACTGGCCGCGCTATTGCGGAAAAGGCAGTATCCAGCACCTTTTTGGTCTCTTCTATAGTGTTGGTGGCCGCCAGCAATTCGGGCAAATGCGCGGCTTTTGCCCCCAAAACCGCTAAGGCATCGCTGGCGCAGTCAACATATTTACTGGAATCGCCGCCAATAATCGTGCCGCCCCACGCCAATGGCAGTAAGGAGCAACCCACCACATCAATCGGCCCGTCCAGCCGTATTTTGGCCGCAGCCGTTCCCGGCCCGATCAACAGGTTTTTCATGCCCTTAGGGCTTTTGCTGCCATCATGAAATTGCAGATAGCCATCACCTTTTAGGCGGAAGCGGACGACACCGATATCGGCCCTGTCAATTTCCTCAAAAACCGGCGCGTCACTGCGGACGCGATAGTAAAGCGATAACAGGCTTTTCAAATGAGGGGCAGGCTCGGCAAATTCTATCTTCATTAAGGCCGCTCTCTTTTTGGCTATGTTCTCGCGGGCAATTATGTGCGTAATATATAATGGATATTGTTATGGTTACACAGATTTACTCAGGTTTTCGAGGTGAGCGGGCTTATTTTGTCTGCAAATTTTGATCGTTTATCGATGAGTGCCGCCAGCGAACTGAAATTCGAGCCTAATTTTGCCGGTGTAATGCCGGTAAACAGCTTCAACTCACGGATCATATGCGACTGGTCGTAAAAAGCATCATAAAGATAATCATGATCCTCTTCCTTATTCTCTGTTAAAATGCGCGCCGCGCGCAATGCGCGATATTTGCGCGAGAGATATTTGGGCGGCATGCCGTAAAAATGGTTGACCTTACGCGCAAGTTGGCGCGTGGAAAGACCGGTTATAGCCTGTAAATCGGCAATTTCTGGCGATGTATTGGCGGCCAGCCAATGGTCCACCTGGCGGGTAAAATCCAATATATCGGGCCGCGCCTCGGCAACCAAAGGCTCTAAGACAGAATCGGCCAATACCGCCATGTCCGCAGCGTGCGCCATGGATTGTAGCGGGCCCATATAGTCATCAACACCGGCAATGATGCTGTTTGCCGGAACAATGGAATCGCGAACGTTATTGGCCGGTGTTTCGGTCAGCAACCCCCAGCCCGCAGGCAGCAAACCCATGCCAAACATGCGATAAGGCCCGTCACTGACATAGCGGATGGCGGTGCTGGTCGGGCCAATAACGGACACACCGCGCAATTCATATTGGCGCTTTCCAGCAAAATGAACGGTGCCGCCACCGTTTAGAGAGAAGCGCAATTGCGCCAGCGCGGCGCGCTCTATATCCTCAAAAGCCTGTTTAACTTCAACGACATAATATACCGACACATAGTCGCGCAAATGTTCTGCTGGCATAATATAATCGATGGTTGGCATTGCAGACCCTATTTTTTTCATGTTCGACGCTAGCGCAAAACGGAATGAAAAAAAAGGCGGTCAATCAGGCATAATGCCGAATTGACCGCCGAAAAGTGAAAGAACCCTAATTCTTGTCAGGGCCCTTCGGGTCGCATTTACGTTCATAACGGAACCCGAATATAAAAAATTGGATAAAATGGACGCCAGCGCCCAAAAATGCATTTATATTAAACCTTAGATCATATGCGCAGGCAATTATTTGCTGTCAGCGATCCAGCTATCCACCCGCTCCTCCATTATCGTCAATGGCACGGGGCCAGAGCGCAAGATGACATCATGAAAATTGCCATAAGTGAATTTTCCGCCCAGCTCTTGCTGTGAACGGGCGCGCAGTTCCTTAATTTTCAGCTTGCCAATCATATAGGCGGTCGCTTGGCCCGGAAAGACAATATAGCGCTCAATCGCCTTGCGGATATCGCCATCGGGATTGGGGGTGTTTTCAGTGAGATAGGCAATCGCCTCTTCGCGGCTCCAGCGCTTATCATGCAGGCCGGTATCCACCACCAGACGGCATGCGCGCCACAATTCCATGCCCAGACGGCCAAAATCTGAATAAGGGTCCTGATAAAAGCCCATATCCTTGCCCAATTCTTCCGAATATAGCCCCCAGCCTTCGGTATAAGCGGTCACTCCGCCAAAGCGGCGAAAGGGCGGCAAATTGCCAAGTTCGGTCTGGATGGCGCGCTGTAAATGGTGGCCGGGCAAGGCTTCATGATAGGCAAGAGCTTCCAATTCGGTCTTGGACATATCTTTCAGATTATACAG
>CAZAHS010000178.1:0-5010 GCA_964484855.1 uncultured Sphingomonadaceae bacterium
GCACAATGCGCCTATGGCTATGCCCGCCCTCCCGCGTTAAATGCAGGTCATCATCTGCCTCACGGTTAAACGGCACGCCATATTTAATCAGCCGGTCGATAGATTGCGGCGCATTTTCCACCACAAATTCCACCGTTTCACGCCGGTTCAGCCCCGCGCCCGCCACCATAGTATCGTCAATATGGCTGGCAAATGTGTCGCCCGGCTCCAGCACCGCAGCAATGCCGCCCTGTGCCCATGCGGTCGAACCATCAGAAATCGCACCCTTGGCCAGCACCAGCACCTTATGCTTGCGGGCCAGCCGAATAGCCGCACTAAGCCCCGCCGCACCGGAACCGATAATCAGAACGTCATGAGTCATTGCGCTTCATTGTGCTGTCATGGGAAAACTGTCAATCATCAAGCACTTGATGCAGAACCTATTAAATTGACAAACTTTGGCGTCATTCTTACATATTATCTATGGCGACAATGAATATATCTCTTCCTGACGAAATGAAAGAATTTGTTGATGCGCAGGTTAAAAGCGGTCTTTACGCCAATGCCAGTGATTTTTTCCGCGATGCCATTCGCGACAGAATGTGGTCACGCGAAGCCTTGCGCGATGCCTTGATAGAAGGCGAAAAAAGCGGTGTGGAAGAACTGTCCCCTAGAGAAGTTTTTGACGCGTTTTTGAAAGCGCATAGATGAAACTTATTCTGTCTCGGCGTGCGCGCCAAGATATGGATGCAATATCCGCTTATACTCTGGAAAATTGGGGAAAGACCCAGCTTTTAGATTATGTTGGCGGTTTGTTAGACAGTTTTGACAAAATTGCTGAAAACCCGAATATTGGCGGAAAGGTAAAGACCGCTCCGCCGCAGTTTCTAAGATATAGCTACAGGGCGCATTTGATTTTTTATACCTGCCGTGATGATGATCTTCATATTATCCGCATATTGCATCAAAATATGGATATTGCCCGGCATTTGGGGCAATAGTTGCTTATATCTTGGCCCGTGTTAAATTCAGGAACACATCTTCCAAATCGGCCTCTTTGGTGGTGACATCAACTATCTCAACGCCTGCTGCTTGCACACTGGTTAGCACCTGCCCCGCATTTGCCTTATCTTTATTATAGGTGATTTTTAGCGTTTGCGCATCGCTCTGCTCAACCTTTTCAAATAGCGGGTCACTGGGCAAATTGGTAACAGGCGCAGCGGCAGTGAGCACGATCACCTTTTCACGCGCCATGCCGACCAGTTTCTGCGTGTCCTCCAAAGCGATCAATTCGCCATGGTTGATAATGCCGATACGGTCACACAGCTCCTCTGCCTCCTCCAGATAATGGGTGGTCAGCACGATGGTTACGCCTTGCCGGTTAAGCTCTCGCACATAATCCCAAAGCTGTTGGCGCAGCTCAATATCAACGCCTGCAGTCGGCTCATCCAGCACCAATATGGGCGGCGAATGCACCATGGCCTTGGCCACGAGCAGCCGCCTTTTCATGCCACCCGATAGGCTGCGCGCATAGGCATTGGCCTTATCTTCAAGCCGCACAGCACGCAGCAAATCCATAGTCTTGCGCTTATCTTTCGGCACACCATAAAGCCCGGCCTGCACCTCCAGCACCTCAGCGGGGGAGAAAAACGGGTCAAAGACAATTTCCTGCGGCACTATGCCGATAGAGACTTTGGCGTTGCGCGGCTTGGCATCAATATCAAAACCCCAAATAGACGCGCTGCCCGATGTCTTGTTGACCAGCCCCGCCAAGATGTTAATCATGGTGGACTTGCCCGCACCATTGGGGCCAAGCAGGCCAAAAATCTCTCCGCGCCGCACCGACAGGCTGACATTATTCAGCGCCTTTTTCGGCGGTTCATTGCCCGAACCTGCATAGGTCTTGCTTAAATTCTCAATGGCAATGGCCGCTTCGTGCATTATATGGTCCTTATTACAGCCAGTGCTGCCAAAATATCATTTATATAAAGCCTTAGCCGCCATGGCGTGGCGGCGGCAAGCCTCTATTCGGGGCGATGATATGAATTCCATGCCCCCAAATTGGCGATGTAACATGATGTTTTTAACGCCATGATAACCTTCTCACTCAACCAATATTGCATGATATTGCGCATATACACATTATGGAAGTGAAACAACATAACCGCCAAGCCGCATCTTTGGGCAAAAGGCGTAAAGCATATGCGCTAATGGCGATATGCCCAATATTGTTATGCACCTCACCTGCACTGGCCCAATTTACCGGACGGGGCAATGTAGAGATTATGGCTCCGGTGACGGTGGAAAATGATGCGCCCATGGATTTTGGCAATATTATTCCCGGCACAACGGTCAGCCGCTTACGCATTGACCAAGATAGCGGAGAGCTAACGCTGTTTAGCGGCAATGCCACCATTGCTGGCGACCCTAATGAGCGCGTGCGCGTATCCTTGAGTCAGAACAGAGTGGATCTGGTGCGTTTAGGGGGCACAGAGACGCTGCGCATTAATCGTTTTCGCGTGGGCGGCGGCCGCAACAAATTTCTTGATGCCAGCGGCACAGCACAATTTGCCATTGGCGGCCAGATTCGCGTAACCGCTAATCAGGCGGGCGGGGTTTATCAGGGCAGCTTTGCCCTAACCGTTGATTATTTCTAAATTACGATAGCGCAAATAACATTGCAAAAATAATTTACCCTGCGAAACGACCAACTGCACTGCGGCGTCGATAAGTGCCTTTGGTACACGGGTTTGTTCATATGCACGACAGCTAATAAGCCTATATTTAAGCCATGTTGATATCGCGGGTTTCCCCCTGTTTTCCTTGCTATATCAACGGTTCACCCCTTTTTGGGTGGGCATTGCGCGTCACACCGCATCCCCCGTCCCGCTGCCCCGGGGCGGGGGTTTTCGCTTTACCGGCAAATATATTTGCGCTGCTTTAATGCCGCATAATGTTAGCGATGAATAAATTCCCGTCACCTATTGGGTTTATGGTCAGATTTGGCTAGTTATTAGGGATGACTGCACCATTACGTATCGTCTCATGGAATATTAACAGCGTCCGCTTCCGCATCGATTTGGTGCAGGATTTCATCCGCGAATTCGCGCCCGATATTCTGTGCTTGCAAGAAACCAAGGTGGTGGATGATATTTTCCCCGCAGAGCCATTTCACGAACTGGGCTTTACGCACCATGCCCTGCATGGCCAGCCTATGCATCACGGCGTTGCGATATTGAGCAAATTGCCGCTGTCCAACATTACCCGCCATGACTGGCAGGCCAATGGAGAGGCGCGCCATGTCGGCGCAGAAATAACCGGGCCAGCGGGCAAAACCGTGCGTATTGAGAATGTCTACATCCCCGCAGGCGGCGATGTGCCGGACCGCGAAGAAAACCCAAAATTTGGCCAAAAGCTGGATTTTCTGGGGCGTATGACGGATTGGTCATCCACATTGGACACACCCAGCATATTATTGGGCGATTTTAACATTGCGCCGCTGGAAAGCGATGTGTGGAGCCATAAGCAATTGCTAAAAGTGGTATCTCACACACCCATAGAGGTGGAGCATCTTGACCGCTTAAAAGCTGCGCATAATTGGTGTGATATTGGCCGCAAATTCCATCCTGAACCGCAGCGTCTTTACACATGGTGGAGTTACCGCGCCAAGGATTGGGCCAAATCTGACCGTGGAAGGCGGCTAGATCATATCTGGGTATCGCCCGAACTGGAAAGTGCGGCGATATCGCATGACGTGGCTGAAAAATGCCGGTCATGGGAAAAACCGTCCGACCATGCCCCCCTGATTACAGAGTTTGCAATCTAATGCCAGATGACAAAGCGTCAGCCATTGCCGCTGCGCGCGCCATTGATGGCCTACAGCGCGGATGGCCGATACGCATTATAGCGGGCGAGCATATATTAACATTATTGCCGGCGGAAACAGCCTCCTTACATGGCGATTTGGGCGCTGATAGTGACAGGATGCTAATCTCTGTCGCACGCGCAGAAACGCTGAAAATCATCAATCAGCGCGATGCCGCAACATCGGCTAATGTTTCTCATGCGCCGGTGATGGTGCAATTGCCGCAAACCGCCGATGCGCAATATGCCATGGCCGTGGCGGATCCGGCGCTGGATCTGCGCCACCCGATGAAAGGCCCGTTTCGCGCCCTGCCTATAATAAGCAGCCTCGCTGCGAAAGCCGCTATGGAATTGGCCCGTCATGCCGGGCTATTGCCTGCATTTGTGGTGCTGGATAATATTGATGACCGGCCCGAATTGACAGCAATTAACGCGCAAGATGTTGCCGCTTATGCCGATGCGGCAAAGCTGCGTATCGCGGCATCGGCGCGCCTGCCTGTATCGGTCGATCAAGACGCCCAAATTACGGCATTTCGCTCCACCGCAGATCACCGCGAACATATCGCGCTGATAATCGGTAAGCGCGATTCCTCCCCGCCATTGGTGCGCTTGCATAGCGAGTGCCTAACAGGTGATATATTGGGCAGTCTGAAATGCGATTGCGGGCCGCAGCTTGATGCGGCGCTAACCAATATTGCTGGCGCAGGCTGGGGCATATTGCTCTATTTGCGGCAAGAGGGCCGCGCCATCGGCCTCATCAACAAATTGCGCGCCTATCAATTACAGGATCAGGGGTTTGATACGGTAGAGGCAAATAACCGGCTGGGCTTTGCCACCGATGCCCGCGATTTCGGCATTGCCGCCCAAATGCTTGACCTGTTGGGCGCGCGCACCATCAGGCTGCTCACCAACAACCCTGACAAGGTGGCCAAGTTGGAAGAAGGCGGCATTAAAGTGGCCGAAAGACTGCCGCTTATCACACCCGATAACCCGCATAATAAACGCTATCTAAACACCAAACGCGAACGCACCGGCCATATTTTATAGCTGCTTGAGCGCTTGCTTGTTGCGCTACCGCTTCGCTGCTTGAGCGCTTGTTTGTGCGCTACCGCTTCGCTGCTTGAGCGCGGGTATGTTTCTTTATTTAATAACCGTTCACCCTGAGCT
>CAZAHS010000179.1:0-4993 GCA_964484855.1 uncultured Sphingomonadaceae bacterium
GCTGAAGATAGAGGCGGTTGTCGCATTGGTGGACAGTGCGTTTTTTCTCATGGCGCTGCCCAATGTGCTGATACTCTATCTGTTCGCGCCAGAGATTAAGCGTGATATAAATAGCTTTATGACGCGCGCAAAAGCATCAGAAAATCGCGGAACGGGAGATCATCATGCATAGCAGAATATTAGGACAGGAACTGAGAGTCTCCGCTCTGGGCCTTGGCTGTATGCCCATGGCCGGGATTGGTAGCGGCATGTATGGTGCTGCAGATATGCAGGAATCGCTGGCCACTATCGACCGCGCTATTGAGCTGGGCGTTACCTTTTTTGATAGCGCAGAAGTGTATGGCCCGCACCGAAATGAGGAATTGCTGGGCCGCGCCATATCGGGCAAACGGCAAGGGCTGATTATCGCTACCAAATTTGGCTTTAAGTTTGATGCCGAAGGCTTTCGCGGCGTGGATTCCACACCGGCCAATGTGCGCCGCGCTTGTGAAGGTTCGCTAAGGCGGCTGGGCATTGACGAGATTGACCTATTTTATCAGCACCGTGTTGACCCTGATGTGCCGATTGAAGAAACGGTTGGCGAGATGGGCCGCTTGGTCGAAGAGGGCAAGGTGCGTTATCTTGGCCTATCAGAGGCAGGTGCCGAAACCATAAAGCGCGCCGCCGCCACCCACCCTATTGCCGCTTTGCAATCAGAATATTCCTTATGGGAGCGTGAGGTGGAGACCGAGATATTGCCGCTTTGCCAAGAATTGAACATAGGTTTTGTACCATATAGCCCGCTTGGCCGTGGTTTTTTAACCGGCCAGATAAAGTCCATTAATGACCTACCAGAAGATGATTATCGCCGCCGTGACCCGCGCTATGCAGAGGAAAATTTTGCGCAAAATATGAAATTGGTCGAGGTGGTGAAACAGGTCGCAAACCGTCATGACCGCTCTGCGGCGCAGGTTGCTTTGGCATGGCTATTGGCGCAGCATCAGAGCATCGTGCCCATACCGGGCAGCAAACGCCGCGCCACATTAGAGGACAGCATGGCGAGTGCCAGCATGACCCTTAATGCAGAGGATTTAGCCGAGCTTGATGCAGCCGCGCCAATTGGCGGCACAGCCGGCCCGCGCTATGGCGAGGCAATGATGAAAATGGTCCGCCGATAGACCTAGTAATTTGCGCCACCCCGTTCGGGCTGAGCCTGTTAAAGCCTTGCGCCTCTGCCTGAGCCTTACTCCCCCGTTCGGGCTGAGCTTGTCGAAGCCCAGCCCATTTATCGAAGCATATGCAAAAGCCTCAATTGATAGTGGCTTAAATCCCCGCGCCCCATAAATTGGTCCATGGCGGCACCATAGCATAGCCTAAACCATGATGCGCCCAGCTAGCGATCATCCAAAATGCTATCCCTGCGATTAATATGCCGGAGCCTGGCGTTACCAAGCCGTTACCAAAGGGAATGAAGCTGGTATTGGCCTGCCAATGCTGCCAGCTTGCGCCCATCTCACGCGTCTTGCGCCGGTCCTGACCCAGTGATCCCCAAATTGCCAATATAATGACGCTACCCATCAACCACAGATTTGCTGCTGTCGGCTTCACCAATATATGCGCCGTGCCCCATATGGCAAAAGACCACATCATCGGATGGCGGGTGATTTTGAAGACGCCATGCGGCTGCTTCATCGCAATTTCGCTGGCGCCCGGCATCGGCATTGCAGGGTTTTTAATCTGAGAGCCGATGAAAAGGACGCTGGCCATAAACATTAAAAAGGCACACACCACAGACATCCAAAGTGGCGCATCCCATAAGGGCGCTTCAGGCGGAATATTGCCATAGGCATATATTGCTGGACCAAAAGTAGCGAAAGAAATTACCGTATAGGCGATCATATAGCCATTATTGCCCAATATGCCGATCAACTGCGCGCGCAGCATATGCGACATAACCAAATGGGTCACCACAAAGGCCACCGATCCAGCGATTAAAAGCGTTGCACTGTCCATATATCCCCTCCGGCTTTATGCGATAAGCCGGACGATATGATTATTCATAGGCTTTTGGCAAGCTGCCTTCCTGCGGTGTGCGATAGCGATCACGCAGCCGTTGCTGGCGGTTATCAAGCGACTGGCGCACACCATCGATAAACACCGCTTCTGGTGAACTGGAAAGCTCTAGCGGATCATCGCTCCAGATTACCACATCGCCAAGCCGACCAGGCTTTAATGAGCCTGTAATGGCCCCCAAACCCATGGCCTCTGCAGGGCCAGAGGATATGGCGGCAAAGGCTTCATCCCAGCTTAAACCCGTCGCGCCAGGCACATAGTTGAGCGCCACCAAATTGCCAGCATATTGCGGGGCATAGCGCAATTGGTGGGCATCACGGTCATTCACCATGCCAATGGATACCGCAACGCCTGCATCTTTCATGCGGCCAATATTGGACTGTGTCGCCGCTAGCTTTTCAAACGCTTCGGGCAGGTCATTCAGGGCAGATGCTATAACCGGCACTTTGGCCGCTGCAATTTGCGGGGCCACGCGCCAGCCTTCGCTCACGCCAGCCAGCACCAGTTTAAGACGCGGGAAATTGCCGCGCAATTTCAGCACCTCCAATATATCTGCTGCGCGCTCCACATGCACCAGCAAGCGCGTACGCCCATTGATAACATCCAGCAATGCCTTGGCATCTACACCGGTAATCAAATCGGATTCAAAACTGGCCGGTGCGCGGCCATATTTTTGAGCCTCTGCAAACATGGTGCGTAGCAGCAAATGCGCTGCTGAACGGCTTCCGCCTGCGCGCGCCGCGCCGTCCTCACCCATTTCGACATATTGAAAAACGCCGCTGCGCGTTACCGCATTATAATCACTGCCCAAATCTATCAACGCGCCCTTGCCCGCAAAGATATTGCCGCCAGCAGACGGCACAACCAAAGCGCGTGTAACACCCGCAGCGCGGTTAACAGCAATGGGCGTTGCCTCTGGATTTATAGCAGGCACAACATCAATTGCCGCAGAAAAAGGCGAGTCTCCGCCGCTGGCATCGTTCGTCTGGCGCACAGCATTAATCTCGATCAGGCCCAAGCGGCTAAAGCCTGCAAAAATGCCCGGGGTTACCCATTTACCGCTGGCATCAATGCGCGTTGCATCAGCAGGAACAGGAACATTTGCGCCTGCTGCAACAATTTTGCCATTGCGGATAACCACCGTGCCGCCCTCAATCGGCGCACTGCCGTCACCAATAACAACTTTGCCGCCAGTAATCGCAGTGGTTTGCGCGGCCAAAGATGTTGTAAATAACGGAGCAAAAGCAAGAGCGCATAAAGCTATAAAGCGTTTCATTTCGTGTCTCCCTCACCTGGCTGGCCCAGTTCAAAATCACTGACCGGCCGCCGCTTCGGATCATATGCGTCGTAAAGCATTGCGCCATCAATCCATACTTTTTCAGGCCGTGAATATACCGACAAAGGATTGCCATTCCACAGCACAATATCAGCCATTTTATCAGCTTTCAGGCTGCCCGTGCGCTTCTCTATGCCCATTGCCTTGGCTGGATTATAGGTGATCCAGCTAATCGCTGTGGCATCGCTAATTTCCAGCCCCATGCGCCGCCCATCGGCCAGCGCTTTGCCCGCTTCTTGGTTGAGACGCTGTATCTGGTCCTGGTCATCACTGTGCACAATCGCGCATGCGCCAGCGGCTTCAACCAACGGCACATTTTCCGGAATACCGTCATAAGCCTCCAGCTTAAAGCCCCACCAATCCGCCCAGAGCGCAGAGCAAATGCCATTATCTTTCAATATATCGGCAATTTTATAGCTCTCCACCGCATGGTGAAAGGTTGAGACAGTATAGCCAAATTCCTTGGCCATATCGATAACCTGAACCATCTCATCAGCGCGGTAGCAGTGATTATGGATCTTAATCTCACCCTCCAGCGCCAATTTCAGCGTATCCATGCCAATATTGCGCGTCGGCGGGGTGCCGCCTTTTTTCTCATAATTGTCCCAACGGCGTTTATACTCAACTGCGCGCGCCCATGTCTGGCGGTTTAGCGCCAAATTGCCCATGCGGCTGCCCGGCTTTTGGCGGCGGCTGCCATAAACGCGCTTGGGGTTTTCACCGCACGCCATTTTCAGGCCTTGCGGCGCATCAGGGAATTTCATGCCTTGCACTGTGCGCGCCGGTACATTTTTGAGCGTCACCGAACGCCCGCCAAATAAATTGGCAGATCCCGGTAAAATTTGCAGGCTGGTAATGCCGCCATTGACCATGGCGCGGCTGAAACCGGGGTCTTGCGGCCAAACGCCATGTTCTGCCCATACGTCCGCAGTCACTGGCCCTGTCACTTCATTACCATCGGCAACAGCGTCAACACTGGGTGACGGGTAATTGCCAAGATGGGAATGGATATCGATAATGCCGGGCGTCACATATTTGCCCGCACCATCTATAATCGTTGCGCCTTCTGGAACAGGAGTATCTGCGCCGCCAATGGCCACCACTATGCCATCCGCGAATGTGACAACACCATTATCTATCCGGCCGCCCTCACCATCGAATATAATAACATTTTTGATCGCAGTTGGCCGTCCGCCATAACGCTGATAAGTGGAAGGGAACGGATTTTTATTATAGCTGACGCGGCTGCTATCTTCGCTTTTTTCAGGTGCATCGGACGCAGATTGCGGGCCACCAGCCAATGCCTGAGAACATCCACTTACGGCCAGTCCAGCGCCCAATATTGTTACTGCAATGATATGCGGGCTTTTCACTGATCTGCGCATCAAACTTACTCCTGCTGCTATCAACATTATGATTCTGCACGCTAAGTGTCGCATAAGCCAGCCTGAACGACAAGTAATCTTGCCACAAGAAGTGACTATTTAATTTGACACTTAACATAATGACCAAAAAAAAGGGCGCCGCCAGGACGCCCTTTCTTATAATGCCAATGATGCTGAATTATTCAGCAGGGCGTGTTGCGGGACGAACCCCAGCAGCGCC
>CAZAHS010000180.1:0-4986 GCA_964484855.1 uncultured Sphingomonadaceae bacterium
CTCCACTGGTGAAGTGATGCTGGGCGAAGTGCCGACATTGCAGCCGGAATTGGTCGGTGATTTTGGCGTATTGATGGAATGGGCCGATAAAGTGCGCCGTTTGCGTGTGCGCACCAATGCCGAAACGCCCAATGATTGCGCCGTTGCGCGTGAATTTGGCGCAGAAGGCATTGGCCTGTGCCGCACCGAACATAAGTTTTACGATGCCAGCCGCATTACGGCGGTGCGCCAGATGATCCTGGCCGATAGCGAAAAGGGCCGCCGCGAGGCTTTGGCCAAATTGCTGCCTGAACAGCGCAGCGATTTTGCCGAGATTTTCCGCGTAATGGCGGGATTGCCGGTTACTATCCGTTTGCTTGACCCGCCGCTGCATGAATTTTTACCGCATAGTGAAAGCGAATTTGCTGATGTAGCAGAGGCCGCTGGAATTGGCGTTGAAGTGTTAAAACGCCGGACAAATGAGCTGCATGAATTTAACCCGATGCTGGGCCATCGCGGCTGCCGTTTGGGCGTTACCTATCCAGAGATTTACGAGATTCAGGCGCGCGCAATTTTTGAAGCGGCCTGCGATGTTGCAGAGGAAAGCGGCGCGGCGCCCATTCCGGAGGTGATGATACCATTGGTGGCAACGCGCAAGGAATTGACGCTGATGAAAGCGGTGGTTGATGAGGTTGCGACCAAGGTTTTTGCCGAAAAAGGCCGCACATTGGAATATCTGGTCGGCACCATGATTGAGCTGCCCCGCGCAGCGCTGATGGCCGATAATATTGCCCATGATGCGGAGTTTTTCAGCTTTGGCACAAATGATCTGACGCAAACCACATTGGGCGTTAGCCGCGATGATGCGGCGCGTTTTCTGGGCCAATATGTTGATAAGGGCATTTATCCGCGTGACCCTTTTGTCAGTCTGGATATTGAAGGTGTGGGCCAGCTTATTGAAATCGCTGCACAAAAAGGCCGTGCCACTCGCTCTGATATCAAATTGGGCATTTGCGGCGAACATGGCGGTGATCCGGCCAGTATCGCATTTTGTGAAAAAACCGGTCTGGATTATGTCAGCGCTTCGCCGTACCGCGTGCCCATTGCGCGACTTGCAGCGGCGCAGGCTGCGCTGAAAAGCTAGGCTGTAAACAATATACTAAATAATGGGCGGAAAGGCTTTTGCATTAAATCGCAATAGCCTTTCCGCCTTTATAAAGGGCGGTAACGCGGCCTTGCACGGGCATTTTATCAAACGGGGTGTTGCCTGCCGCAGCATTCATCTTGCTGGAATCGACAATCCACGGCTTGTCATCATCAAAAATCACAATGTCCGCCTCTGCGCCCTTGGCCAGATTACCAGCATTAACGCCCAATATTTTGGCGGGATTGCTGGTGATTTTCGCCATGGCATCGGCGAGGGACAGCACGCCATCACGCACCAGATTAAGTGTCAGCGGCAATAATGTTTCTGCGCCTGCCATTCCGGGCTGCGCATCGGTAAAGGGCAGGCGTTTATCTTCCGGCCCGCGCGGATCATGGCCCGATGAAATCACGTCAATTATGCCATCGGCCAAGGCAGCGAGGCAGGCATGGCGATCATCTTCATGGCGCAGCGGCGGGCAAGCCCGCGCAAAGGTTCTAAAGTCACCAATGGCGATTTCAGACAGCATGAAATGCGCAGGGGTAATGCCGCAGGTAATCCGCATCCCTTCTGCTTTGGCGGCGCGGATAAGGTCTAGCCCGGCTTTTGTGGTGACTTGCCGGAAATGCAGATGCGCGCCCGACAGCCGCCCCAGCGCCAGATCACGCGCTATCGCAATCGCCTCTGCCTCTTTTGGCGCAGCAGGCAGGCCCAGCCGTGTTGCCATCTCGCCGCTGGTGGCCACTGCATTGCCGGTTAGGCCATAATCCTCACTGTGCAGCACAAGCGGTAGCTCCAGCATGGCGCAATATTGCATCAGGCGCAGCATAAGGCCGGAATCGCTAATCCAGCGGCGGCCCGTTGTGATCGCCCGCGCACCGGCGTCTTTCATCAGTGCCAGCTCTGCCATTTTTTCGCCCGCCAGTTCAATGCTGGCCGCGCCCAGGGGATGCACCCAGAAATCAGGCTTGCCCGATTGCGCCGCAAACCGCACGCGCGCCGGATGGTCAAGCGGCGGGTTTTGATCCGGCATCAAAGCAGCGCGGGTTATGCCGCCAAAATGAAAGGCGGGTTTGTCGATGGTGAACACGCCCAGATCAACCAGACCCGGCGCAGCATATTGGCCTTTTGCGTCTATCACGGTGTCGCTGGCACCGGGCTGCACATTGCCGATTGCTGCAATCTGGTCGCCCTGCAAGCGAATATTACCGCTGACTGGTGCGTCATGATCGGGCAGAATAAGCTGCGCATTGGTGATGGTTAGCGCATTATCGCTCATGACCAGCCCTCCATCTTGCGCGCGCGGCGGGTGAGCACGTCCAGACAGGCCATGCGCATGGCAACGCCCATTTCCACTTGCTCGGTAATGGCAGACCGCGCGGCATTATCGGCAACATCGCTATCAATCTCTACCCCGCGGTTCATAGGGCCAGGGTGCATCACCAAAGCATTGGGGGCAGCTTTATCCAGCCGCTGCTGCGTCAGGCCATAAAGCCGGTGATATTCGCGCGGTGAGGGGATGAACTGGCCAGACATACGCTCATTTTGCAGGCGCAGCATCATCACCACATCAGCGCCCTTAAGCGCGGCATCAAAATCAGTGAACCGCTCTGCGCTAAGCACTTCTATACCGTCTGGCAGCAGGGCAGGCGGGCCAACAACGCGTACTTTAGCGCCCAATGTGGCAAGGCAGATAATGTTGGAGCGGGCAACGCGGCTGTGCAAAATATCACCGCAAATCGTCACGGTCAGTCCCGAAATATTGCCCAGCCGCCTTTTGATTGTGAGCGCATCGAGCAGCGCCTGAGTGGGGTGTTCATGCTGGCCATCCCCTGCGTTCAGCACGGGGCAATCCACCTTATCGGCAATGAGCTGCACCGCGCCTGAGCTACCATGGCGGATAACAATGGCATCGGCCCGCATGGCGTTGAGCGTCACCGCTGTATCAATCAGCGTTTCACCCTTTTTAATGCTCGATTGCGCGGCGTGCATATTCACCACATCGGCGCCCAGCCTCTTGCCCGCTATCTCAAAAGACAACAAAGTGCGCGTTGAATTTTCAAAAAACGCATTGATAACGGTGAGGCCCGCTAGCCGGTCATCATGTTTGGCCGATTGCCGGTTTAATGTCACCCATTGCTCTGCTTCTTTTAGCAGATAAAGGATTTCCCAAGGCTGTAATCCCTCTATGCCCAGCAAATTGGCATGAGGAAAGGCATCGCCGCCATCAGGAAAGGCAGGATAAAAAGCGGTGTTTTGATCTGTCATTAAAAAGGGAGCATTACGCAGCAATTGCGCTTTCGGCAAGTCTTATCCGGCGGCTTTTGCCCGTGATTATTGCCGTATAGCGACCAGCGCATCAATCGCGCCTTGCAGGATATATTCCGCAGCTTTGGAATCGACCTGCGCAGCGCGTTTGGCGCGGCTTACATCGGCGGCAATCATCTCGCGCTCTACTGCCAGGGTGGACCAGCGTTCATCCCATAGCAATATCGGCAGGTCCAGCACGGCAAGGTTGCGGGCATAAGCCCGGTTTGATTGTGTTTGCGGCGTATCACGGCCATCCAGAGAAAGCGGCAGGCCGATAACAATACCAGCGATATTTTGTTCTTTTATCAGAACCGCCAAGCGCTCTTTATCTTTGGTAAATTTGCCGCGCGCTATGGTTTTGTCGGCGCTGGCAAAAGACCAGCCAGCATCACAAAAGGCAACGCCAACCGTCTTGCTGCCGACATCCAGCGCCATTAAGCGGCCACCAGCAGGCAGAGCCACGCGAAATTGCGCTGCTTCGCTGGTAACCAACATGTTCATTTTGCCAGAAAAGCCGCGACGCGCCGTTCTGCATCAGCGCGGATATTGGCCCAGAAAAGCGGATAATCATAGACATGATAATTATTGCCAGGCAGCACATAAGCGCCCATTTCAGGCGGGTCACCGATCAACAAAAAGCCGCGATCATCACATCGCGCCGGAACAGCTTCTGTTACAATCTCGCCATCGCTTAAATTGGCATTGGGGACCAATGTGCCCAAATTGTCCTTTGCCTCTGTTTCGGCATTGGGCATCCCCGCGACAGGATTGGTGCACAATATTGGCTGGTCTTTGCGCGGCTCTCCATCAAAGCCGATACTGTCATCATAAACCGACAATATTAAAGAGGTGTCGGCAGGCTCGGCAAAGCTGCTCCACCCTAATATACATCCGGTTTGCTCTGGCGTATCACATATCGGCAAGCCCATTAGCGGCACATCATTGGTGAGCGATACCGGCCAGCCGACAATATACGCAGCTACGATGCGCTGAGCGACCGGCTTATCCGCTATGCGGTTGCGTAGCAAATAGGTGAGGTGCAGTGATCCCTGACTATGCCCGGCCAATATTATCGGGGCATCTTCCGGAATTTCACGTAGGAAATCACTAAAAGCAGCCTCCACATCCTGATAAGCGGCATCCAACGCCTGAGATGCTTCTGGCTTGTCGGTCAGGAACGCGCCAATGGCCGCCTGACGATAGCGCGGCGCCCAGATATTGGCCGCGCCGTTAAAAGCACTGGCCTGACTGCGCACAAAAATTGTCGCACGGTCCTGCGATTCCTTGTCATCCAGCGGCGCATTCCATTGATCGGATTTCAAATAGCTGGTGGGGTGAACGAAAAAGACATGCGCTTTTGAGCTCTCGGCAATATCAAAGCCTTCACCCACCCAAAGCGCGGGATTTTTTGTCACTTTATCAGGCCGTGAAAACCACATATCCGCAGGCGCATAAGCGCTTTCGGTCATTAATTCCTGCTCAACAAATTCGGTATCCGGCACAAACACCATCTCGGCCAATTGTGATGGGTACATGCGCAGCACAAAAGCACC
>CAZAHS010000181.1:0-4985 GCA_964484855.1 uncultured Sphingomonadaceae bacterium
GAGATGGACCGTTTATGGCTGCCGGTGGAGAAGGATTACCGGCTGAATGAGCGGCATTATGGCGGGCTAACCGGCCTGAATAAGCAGGAAACGCGCGACAAGCATGGCGAGAGCCAAGTACATATTTGGCGGCGCAGCTTCGATACACCGCCGCCGCCCATGGATGCCGATTCGCCTTATCAAATGTCCACTGACCCGCGTTATGCAGGCATAAAAGTGCCGCTGGCGGAAAGCCTGAAAGACACGATCGAGCGGGTATTGCCTTATTGGGAGGCGCGCATTGCGCCCGATTTGAAGGCAGGCAAGCGCGTGCTGATTTCCGCCCATGGCAATAGCCTGCGCGCATTGGTCAAGCATCTTTCCAATATATCGGATGATGATATTACCGGCTTGGAAATCCCCACTGGCCAGCCCATTGTCTATAATCTGGATGATGATCTGAATGAACGCGAGCGTTATTATCTATCGGAGAGATAGGCACTATCCATTGCCGCGCCATTGCCAGCACTGGCAATAGGCCGTAAGGGAAAGCGCTTCTTTTCTTATGGGAGTAATCCCGCGCCTGTATAAGGATGCATTATGCCAGAAAATGGTCTGCCCAAGAGCGGTAATTTTGATGTTGCGATTATCATGGGCAGCCAGTCCGACTGGCCCACCATGGAGCATGCGGCGACAATATTGGACGCGCTGGGCATCAGCTATTTGCCGCGCATTGTTTCTGCGCACCGCACACCGCGGCGCATGGTGGAATTTGCCGAGGGCGCGGTGGATGCAGGCTATAAGGTGATTATTGCAGGCGCTGGCGGCGCGGCGCATCTGCCGGGCATGGTGGCCAGCATGACGCGCCTGCCGGTGCTGGGTGTACCCGTGCAATCGCGCGCGCTGGATGGTATGGACAGCCTATTGTCTATCGCGCAAATGCCGGGCGGTATTCCCGTCGGCACATTGGCCATTGGCGATGCAGGCGCGAAAAATGCGGCTTTATTGGCAGCGGCGATATTGGCGCTGAGCGACAATGAACTGGCCGAGCGGTTGGATGGCTATCGCGCAGCGCAAAGCGCAAAAGTGGGGGATGATCCGCGATGAGCGAAACACATATCAAAACTTTGCCGCCGGGCAGCACCATCGGCATTGTCGGCTGCGGCCAATTGGGGCGGATGCTGATTCAGGCGGCGTCACAGCTTGGTTATCGCTGTCATGTTTTCGGGCAGGAAACCACTGGCCCAGCGGCGCAAGTGGCGACCAAATTTGTGGCCGGTGATTTTGAGGATATTGCCGCGCTATCGGCTTTTGCCAAAGAGTGCGATGTGGTGACCTATGAATGGGAAAATCTGCCGGGCAGCGCGCTGGATGCCATTGGCCACGAAGTGCCGCTTTACCCCAGTGCGCGGGCGCTGGAAATCGGCCAAAGCCGCTGGAATGAAAAAAGCTTTGTGACCGATTTGGGCGGCGGCTGTGCGCCCTTTGCTCGCGCCACCAATGCCGATGAACTGGCCGTAGCATTAGAAAAAATCGGCACACCGGCGATTATCAAAAGCGACCGTATGGGCTATGATGGCAAGGGCCAGATCCGCATCAAAGCGGGCGAGGTGCTGGACGATGCGGCGATTGCGCAAAAATGGGAAGAGCTGGGCGGCGCGGATGTGCTGGTGGAAGGCTTTGTGAATTTTGATGCGGAGTTTTCGCTGCTGATTGCGCGCAGCATTGATGGCGGTATGCGCTTTTGGGATGCCCCGCAAAACACGCATGAGGGCGGCATATTGCGCCATTCTGTGGTGCCGGCCAATGCTGATATTTCGGTGCATGTTGCCGCGGCGCGGGCTTTGGCGCGCAAAATTGCCGACCGGCTGGATTATGTCGGCGTGTTGGCGATAGAGTTTTTTGCCTGCAAAGAGGGGCCGCTATTTAATGAAATGGCCCCGCGCGTACACAATAGCGGCCATTGGACGATTGAGGGCGCGCTGACCAGCCAGTTTGAAAACCATATCCGCGCCATTTGCGGCCTGCCTTTGGGCGAAACGCGGCTGATTGAAGGCGGCGCAGAGATGCAAAACCTTATCGGCGATGATGCCCATAAATGGCCCGATCTAATGGGCGATCAAGGCGCGCATCTGCATCTTTATGGCAAGCGTGAGGCGCGGCCAGGCCGCAAAATGGGCCATGTGACGCGGTTGATATAATGGCGGTAAAGCCTATCATATCGCTCTGGCTGGCACGCGCGGATAATGGCGTTATTGGCCGTGATGGCGCTCTGCCATGGCGCATCCCCGATGATTTGAAACGCTTTAAGGCCAAAACCATGGGCAAGCCAATGGTGATGGGCCGCAAGACATTTGACAGCCTGCCCGGCCTGCTTCCGGGGCGCCGCCATATTGTGCTGACCCGCAATGGCGATTGGCAAGCGGATGGCGCGGAATGCGTAACATCAGTGCAGGGCGTGCTGGATCATCTGGCGGGAGAGCCGGAAATCTGCATCATTGGCGGCGCACAAATTTACCGCCTGTTCCTGCCCATGGCGGACCGTATCGAGCTCACCAAAGTGCATATGCATGCAGTGGGCGATACGGTTATGGATGCTTTTGATGATAATTTGTGGCGAGAGGCCGCGCGCGAACATAATGCGGCGCAGGAGCATCCGCGTATCGGCACCATTCCCCCCTTCACCTTTGCCACTTTGGTGCGTAAGCTGCCGACAGAATAGAACCGGCCATCAGGCTGGCGCTTTATAATATAAGCATGGGCGGGGGCATATATGCGCAAATTTTTGAAATGGACGGGCATAATGTTGCTGTTCGCGCTCATTGCGGCGGGCATTTATGTCTTTGTCATATTGCCGCCAAAATTTGACGCAGAGGCCAATTTGGTCACTAATGAACCGCTGCTGGACATAAGCGATGAGGCAAAAGCGCTGCACCGCCAGCTGTTCATTGGCGATATGCATTCCGATACATTATTGTGGAAACGCGAATTGGATGCAGCGGTGGATTATGGCCATATGGACCTGCCGCGCCTGCAGGCTGGCAATGTCGCGCTGCAAATATTCTCCTCTGTCACCAAAACGCCCAAGGGCCAAAATTATGACAGTAATTCCGCGGATAGCGACAATATAACCCTGCTTACAATAGCGCAGTTACAGCCTATGCGCACATGGTTTTCGCTTTATGAGCGCATGGCCTGGCATGGCGAAAAGCTGGAGCAAGTGGCGGCGCGGTCTGATGGGCAATTGCGTTTGATCCGTGCGCCTCAAGATATTGATGCTTTGCTGGCCGATCGCGCAAAGGATGGCCGCATCACCGGCGCGCTTTTCTCTGGCGAAGGGCTGCACAGTCTGGAGGGCGATATTGCCAATTTGGACAGGCTTTATGCAAAAGGTCTGCGCATGTCCGGCTTCACCCATTTTTTTGATAATAGGCTGGCCGGCTCCATGCATGGCGAGAAAAAGGGCGCGCTGACTGATTTTGGCCGGCAGGTTATGGACCGGATGGAAGAAAAGGGCATGATTATCGACATCGCCCATGCCAGCCATTCGGCAGTGGCCGAAATTTTGGCGCGGGCGCGGCGGCCCGTGGTGTCTAGCCATGGCGGCGTGCAGGCTACATGCAGCGAAAACCGCAATTTAAGCGATGAAGAGATTCGGGGCGTGGCCTTTACCGGCGGCTTGATCGGCATTGGCTATTGGGAGGGCGCGGTGTGCAGCACGGCCCCTGGAGATATTGCCAAAGCGATGCGCCATGTGCGCGATCTGGTGGGCATAGAGCATGTTGGTCTGGGCAGCGATTTTGACGGCTATGTCACCACGCGTTTTGATACATCGCAATTGCTGCAAGTCACGCAGGCGCTGATGAATGAAGGGTTTAGTGCGGAGGAAATTCGCGCGGTAATGGGCGGCAATTTGCTGCGGATATTGCGCAGCGGCTTGCGGCCCATGACGGCGGCACAATTAAAACTGATGAAAGATGAACAAATGAATCTGATTGTTGATCCGGCAATTGATCCGCCTGTTGATCTTGACCGGCCAATCCCATAACGCAGCGATGATGACACAGGCCAATATCTTCGCGCCGCCAATCCCGCGATTGGACAGCAGCCAGCCTTTTGCGCAAGAATTTCGCGGGGCCGTGATTGCGCTGGGCAATTTTGATGGCTTTCATGCCGGGCATCAGGCCGTTGCAGGAGAGGCAATTGCATGGGCGCGCGCTGAAGGGCGCAAGGCGATTATCGCGACTTTTGACCCGCATCCCGTGCGCCATTTCCGCCCCGATACACCGCCTTTTCGCCTTACCACATTAGACCAGCGCCAGCGGCTTTTTGCAGCGGCAGGCGCGGATGCCATGCTGGTCATGCAATTTGATGGCGCGATGGCCAGCACCAGCGCAGAGGATTTTATATCGCGGCTTTTGGTCGATCAATTTGGCGCATATGGCGTGGTGACGGGTGAGGATTTCAGCTTTGGCCAAGGGGCCAAGGGCGATATTGCCCTGCTCCATGGTTTTGGCGCGATGCAGGGGCTGCATGCCAAATCAGTATCGCCTGTCAAAGATAGCGAAATTATCTCCTCCAGCCGCATCCGCAAGGCGCTGCAATTGGGTGATCCGCGCGGCGCGGCGCGGCTGATGACGCGGCCCTTTGCGGTGGAGGCCAAGGTGCAGCATGGCGATAAAAATGGCCGTTTGCTGGGCTACCCCACTGCCAATTTGGACATGGGCCAATATCTGCGCCCCAAATATGGCGTCTATGCAGTGACCGGCACGCTATCTGATGGGCGCGTGCTGCACGGCGCCGCCAATTTGGGCATCCGCCCGCAATTTACCCCGCCCAAGGAATTGCTGGAGCCCTATTTCTTTGATTTTGCCGAAGAGCTTTACGGTCAGACCATATCAGTGGCACTGCATCATTTCCTGCGCGGAGAGGCAAAATTTGACGATCTGGACGCGCTGAAAGTGCAGATGGCCAAGGATTGCGATAAAGCGCGGGAATTGCTTGCG
>CAZAHS010000182.1:0-4984 GCA_964484855.1 uncultured Sphingomonadaceae bacterium
GCAGGCGCAGCCTATGCCATATTGGGCGGGCTGCGCGCCGTGGCGGTGCTGGATACCTATAGCGGGCTGGGTATATTGGCGCTGGCATTGGTGGTGGTATTTCTGGCACTACAGGCTGTGGGCTTTGATATTAGCAATAATGTGCCCGCCGAGCGGCTATCCATGATCGGCAATTGGGATTCGCCCATACCATTTCATACCCTATTTACCGGCATGATTTTCATTCAGATTTTCTATTGGTCCACCAACCAGAATATCACGCAAAAGGCGCTGGCTGCGCCCAATGTAAAAGAGGCGCAAAAAGGCATTATTGCGGCTGCTATTGTGCGTATTTTAATTGTGCCGCCCATTGTGGTTGTGCCTGGCGTTGTGGCTTTTCAACTGTTTGGCGATGTGAATGATGATGCTTATGGCAAGCTGGTTGCGCAAGTGCTGCCCGATTGGACAAGCGGCATATTCGCGGCAATGATTGCTGCGGCAGTGCTGACCACTTACTCTGCTGTGATGAATGCCACCATCACATTATGGTCAGTCGATTTTCACCGCAAATTCATCAACCCCAATGTTAATATCCGTCAGCTTAATGTCATTGTCGGCGTGATCGCCATGCTGGCCTCCATCGCATTGGTGCCCATTTATGCGGGGCAGGAAAGCATCATCAATACATTGCAGGAATTAAACGGCCTGCTGTCCATGCCCATATTATCAGCCTTTGTCGCGGCCTTGCTGTTCCGCAATATGGATGCGCGGGCAGCCGTTATTGGCCTTATTTACGGGGTTGGCATTTATGCGCTGCACAATTTTATATTGTATAAACCCAATGCGATTTGGGGCGGGGAAACATTTTACCGCTATTTGGGGCTGGACTGGCTGCATTATATAGATGTGATGGTGTTTGTGCTCTTCTCTGCAATCCTCATTTCGCTCGCGGTCAATCGCATTATCTTTGGCAACAAAGCGGTGTTTATATTCAGTGCGCAGGGCCGTACTTTGCGGGCGGCAGAACTGGCGGCGCTGGATTAGATAGACAATATGATGGCCAATGATCCTATATTATCTGATACGCCGCATCGCCGCTATAATCCGCTGCGTGATGAATGGCTGCTTGTCTCCCCCCACCGTGCAAAACGGCCATGGCAGGGGCAGGAAGATGCGCCCGATCTCTTGCGCGCGCCGGCATATGATGCTGAATGCTATTTATGCGCGGGCAATATGCGGATTAGCGGAGAGTATAACCCCGATTATAAAGGGGTCTATGTTTTCACCAATGACTTTGCGGCATTGCTGCCCGACACGCCCGATCCGGTAAGCCGAGACCCATTATTTCAAGCCAGAGCTGCACGCGGAGAGGCACGCGTCATCTGTTTTACACCCGATCATGGCAAGACGCTGGCCAAATGCAGCATTAGCGAAATTCGCAGCGTCATAAATTGCTGGGCCGAGCAAAGCGCTGATCTGGGCAGACGCTTTGCCAATGTGCAATTGTTTGAAACCAAGGGCGAGATGCTGGGCAGCTCCAACCCCCATCCGCATGGGCAGATCTGGGCAACCGATTATCTACCACAGGAAATCGCGGCGGAAGAGCGCACTCAGAGCGAATATTATGCCGCGCATGGCCGCGCAATGTTGCTGGATGTCGCGGCGAAGGAAAGCGGCGGTGAGCGCGTTGTGTGGGAAAGCGATGATTGGCTGGTTATTGTGCCCTTTTGGGCGGACTGGCCATTTGAAACGCTGCTCCTGCCCAAATTTGCGGTATCACGCATAACCGCATTAAGCGATGCACAGCGCCAGTCTTTGGCCACAGCTATGAAGGCGTTGATGGTGCGTTATGATAATCTGTTCCAATGCAGCTTCCCCTATATGATGGGCTGGCATGGTGCGCCCTTTGGTCAGGATGATGACGCGCATTGGCAGCTTCATGCGCATTATTATCCGCCGCTGCTGCGCTCTGCGTCTGTACGCAAGTTTAAGGCAGGCTATGAAGCGCTGGCCGAGCAACAGCGCGATATGACCGCAGAACAGGCCGCAGCACGTTTGCGTACGCTGGATGATGTACATTATCAGGATTTGGCATGAGCGTGTTACCTATATTGATAGAACGCGCAAAGGCCGCCTATCGCAGCGCTTATGGGCAGGAGCCAGAGGCGATTATCCACGCGCCGGGGCGCGTCAATCTAATTGGGGAACATACGGATTATAATGATGGGTTTGTGCTGCCCATGGCCATAAATTTCGGTACATGTGTTGCAGCAGGTAAAAGCAGCGATACTATGCTGCGCAGCGTTGCCGCCGATTTTAATGCGCAGCAAGATGCATGTGCATTAGATGCGCCTATTGCCCATGTACCACGTCAAGGCTGGGCCAATCATATTCGCGGCATCGCCTATGCCATGCAGCGCCATGGGCTGGAATTGGCAGGTGCCAATCTGGCTATTGCAGGCAATGTTCCCGCCGGAGCCGGGCTATCATCTTCTGCATCTTTGGGCGTAGCGAGTGCAATGGCACTGGCCCATATTGGCGGGCATGACAGGCTGACCCCAACCGACTTTGCCGTAATCGCGCAGCAATCAGAAAATGAATTTGTCGGCACGGCCTGCGGCATAATGGACCAGCTTGTTTCAGCCAGCGCACAAAATGCAGCGGCGCTTATGATCGATTGCCGATCCCTTATTTGCGCGCCCGTCCCCATGCCGGATGATGTTGGTGTACTAATCGTACATTCCGGCGTGACCCGCGAATTGGCAGACAGCGCCTATAATGAAAGGCGCCAGCAATGTGAGGCTGTGGCCGCGCATTTCGGTGTTCAGGCCCTGCGCGATATATCGTTGCAACAATTATTGGCTGCGCGAAATACGCTTGATAATACCGCCTTTCGCCGTGCGCATCATGTGGTGACAGAAAATGCACGGGTGCTGCAAGCGGCCAAGGCGTTAGCGGCCAATGATATGACAGAAATGGGCAGGTTAATGGCGCAGTCGCATATTTCTATGCGCGATGATTTTGCCATTACCGTGCCAAAAATTGATGCACTGGTTACGCTATTACAAGAGGCTATTGGCCCGCAAGGCGGCGCGCGAATGACCGGTGGCGGCTTTGGCGGCTGCGTGGTTGCCATTATGCAACGCAGCAAATTGCAGGATGTTAGCGTCCATATTGCCAAATATTACGCTGCGCCATCAGGCACAGGCCCGCAAATATTTGCCGTTACCCCCAGCAGCGGGGCCAGCATGATATAATACCCGCAATAACCCGCTAAACCTTACCAAAGAAAGGCATAGAGGCCGACCAATATGGCGGTAACGCAAATGCCCAAAATGTTAAAAACCGGTTGTGTGCGGAAATTAATATCTGACAGCAATACAGCGCCTTGCTCTTCATTTTTCTTGGTTACTAACGATAATATAACTGCCGCTGCCATACATGCCATAAACACAATCCATACGCGGATGATGAACGGAATATCCGGCGCGCCGAATTTTAAGATAATGTTGAACGCAATAGAGCCTAATAATGCGCCAAATGCGCCCACGGCATTGGTGCGCGACCAGAAAAACCCGAGCAGGAAAACCACGACAATGCCCGGCGCAATAAAGCCGGAATATTCCTGTACAGTCTGGAAACCGCTAGCAAAGCCGCCAATAAATGGCCGCGCAAGAAACAGCGCAATCAGCATTGCCGCAAAAGCGCTTATCCGCCCGATCAAAACATAATGTTTCTCGTCACGCTCACCAAAACGCGCCTTATAAATATCCATGGTGAAGATGGTCGAGATTGAGTTCATCATAGACGCCAGTGATGACACCACAGCAGCGATCAACGCCGCAAAGACCAGCCCGCGCAAACCACTGGGCGCAATCTTCATCAGTTCGCTATAGGTATTGTCCGATTTCTCAGCCAAAGCCCCGGCATCCAGCGCACCCTGCTGCGCCAAAATAACGGCGGCAATGCCCGGGATCACAACAATCAAGGGAATGAACAATTTCAGAAATGCCGCAAAGGCCAAACCCTTTTGCGCCTCGGCCAGACTTTCCGCGCCCAGCGCCCGCTGGATAATATATTGGTTAAACCCCCAATAGGAGAAGTGCAGCACCCATAGGCCGCCCAGCAATGTCCATATCCCCGGCAAGTCACTATAGGATGGATGGCTTTCATCCAAAATCATGGTAAAGTGATCGGGCATTTCATCATAAATGCGGGTCATGCCTGCCCATGCACCGGCATCGGGACCACTGACTTGATCCAGCGCAATCCATGTGATGGCAAGGCCGCCCAAAATCAGGATAACCACCTGTATAATATCAGTAAGCGCCACCGCTTTCAGGCCGCCATAAATGGAATAAAGCAGCGCAAATGCGGCCAGCGCGGCCATGGCGCTCATAATCGAAAGGCCGGTTAAAGACGCAACGGCCAAACCGCCCAGCCACAGCACGGTGGTCAGGTTTACAGCGGTGTAGAGAATGATCCAGTAAAAGGACATCATGGTCTTCACACCGCTGCCATAACGCTGATCCAGATATTGCGGCATGGTATAGATTTTGCGCTTCAAAAAGATCGGCAAAAACCATTTGGCCACTATGATAAGCACAATAGCGGCCTGCCATTCATAAGCGGCAATAGCGATGCCCACGGCATAGCCCTGTCCTGATTGGCCAATAATCTGTTCCGCAGAAATGTTGGAAGCAATCAGCGATGCACCAATGGCCCACCATGGCAAAGAACGGCCGGCCAGAAAATAATCTTCGGTATTCTTCGCATTGCCCGCCGGTTCGCGCGATACCCAAATGGCTATGGCAAACAGGCTAAAGGCATAAAGCGCGATGATGATCAGGTCTATTAGGGTCAGGCTCACGTCATATTCTCCAACTGATCGCTGTGCCGCTACGGCCCGATCGCAATGCTATATTTGCGGTAAATTATCTAGGGTCAGGACCTAATTGTAAATCGAACAATCCGCTGCTGCCTTGCTTGGCACCAGTGTAATGGA
>CAZAHS010000183.1:0-1844 GCA_964484855.1 uncultured Sphingomonadaceae bacterium
AGATTTTGGTCACAACCGGCGGGCATGAACGGCGCAATAGCCGCTGGAGCGATGCAATTATGCGCTTTGATGTGGGGCCAGCATTGCGCTCTGAGCAAGATATGGCGATCCTTATGGCATTTTATCGTGCGCGGCGCGGTCCTGCGCGTGCTTTTCGTTTGCGTGATCCGTTTGACCATGACTCTGCTAATGCCGCAAATGGTAGTGCGGATCAGCCTTTGGGCATTGGCGATGGTGAGCGCAGCCGCTTTGCATTGGTCAAATATTATGGCCCGTCCGATGATCCGCAGACAAGGCGCATCACGCATCCTGACCCCGCTTCGCTCATTATCAAAATGGATGATGCGATTGTGCAGGGCTGGACATTGGGTGCTGGAGGTGTGATTATTTTCGATACGCCGCCGCCTGCGGCCAGCCGATTGCGCGCACAATTTTCTTTTGATGTGCCAGTGCGTTTTGCTGAGGACCGGCTGGCGGTCAATGCAACGACCTTTGCCGCTGGTGAGGCGGTGAGCATATTGTTGAGCGAAGTACGCCAATCTGATCCAGAAGATATTGTCGAAGGTCCAGAGGGTGTCGCTGCATGAGCTGGTTTGCCGAAGAGTTGGACAGCGCAGTCATGCTGTGGCGGTTGGAGCGTAGCGACGGTGTGACGCTGGGTTTTGCCGCTCATGATCGTGATTTGTGGCGCGGCGGTTTGCTATATCGTGCCGCGCCTGGAATGCGCCCTTCCGCCATTGAACTACATGGCAATCCGCAGGCCGAAACTATGGATGTAGAGGGCGTGCTAAGCAGTGATACAATTAGCGATGATGATTTGGCCGCAGGCAGGTGGGATGGCGCGCATATGGCAATTGGTATTGCCGACTGGCAAGATGCATTGCGCGGCCCCAATTGGCTGATAGAGGCAGAATTTGGAGAGATTATTCGCCGTGAAGGTGCGTTTCAAGTCGAATTGCTCAGCGGTAAACGCAGTCTTGATAATGCCCTTTGCCCGCGTACATCGCCCTCTTGCCGCGCGGAATTTGGCGATCATGATTGCGGCATAGCGCGGCGGCGCTTTCGCCAGATTATGGCCGTTACGGACATTGACGAGAGCGACGGGTCAATAGCATTTTCCGGCATAAATGCGCAAAATGCGCAGCTTTTTGTTGAAGGGCAAATACGCTGGCAGAGCGGGAAAAATCGCGGTCTTTCCCAGCGTATTTTGGCCGTGCAGGGCGTATATATCTGTCTTGTTGATCCGCCCTTTTTCACGGTACGCGCCGGTGATATAGCGCAAGTCACGCAAGGCTGTGACAAGACATTATCAACATGCGGAGTGCGCTATAATAATGTCATTAATTTTCGCGGTGAACCACATTTGCCTGGCAATGATCTGCTGACCCGCTTTCCAGGATGATGGCGCCATATGATGCGCTTCTTTTCATTGGCGAGGAAACGGGCAGGGCTATTGCCAATGCTGCGCTGCAATGCCTTGGCGTGCCGTTCAGATTGCATGGCCGCGATCTCAATAAGGGTCTGGATTGTGTTGGCGTTGCCTTGCATGCGCTAGGGGCCGTGCGGGCTACATCATCGCCGCCAAATGATTATAATCTGCGCGGCCCGGGCGAACAGACAATTCGCTTATGGGCTAAAAATGCGGGCTTATTGCCATTATCGCATCATCAGGATCAACCGGGCGATATTGTTCTAGTGGTACCTGCGCCCGGGCAATCGCACCTGCTGGTCTTAACAGGCACCGGCTTTGTGCATGCGCATTTGGGCGTACGCAAAACAATAGCAGTGCCGGGCGCACACCCTTGGCCAGTGCGGATGCGCTGGCGTCTTTGTGCAGGGTAATC
>CAZAHS010000183.1:1944-4974 GCA_964484855.1 uncultured Sphingomonadaceae bacterium
TCTTTGTGCAGGGTAATCAGCATCTCCTCTTTTCAAATATGCAAAAAGCAACAGGCAAGGATTAGGCTATGGCAACGTTGATATTGTCGTCGGTCGGCACAGCGATTGGCGGCCCTTTGGGCGGCACAATTGGCACCATTATCGGCGCGCGCATCGACCAGGAGATTTTTGGCGGCGGTGACCGCGAGGGCCCGCGCCTTACCGATTTGGCAGTGCAGACATCGCAATATGGCGCATTGGTGCCGCGCATTTACGGCCATATGCGCGTCGCGGGAACGGTCATCTGGGCTACTGATTTAATTGAGCGTAGTGAGCGGCAGAGCGGGGGCAAGGGTAATCCGGGCACCGTACAATTTGCCTATAGCGTGTCCATGGCTGTAGCGCTGTCTAGCCGCCCGATCAAAAATATTAAGCGCATTTGGGCAGAGGGCAATTTGCTGCGCGGCGCGGCCGGTGATTTTAAAAGTCAAACGGGTTTCCGCTTTTATAATGGGCATGGCAATCAACCGCCCGACCCGCTCATTGCCGCGTTGGAGGGTGATGCGGATACACCGGCATATCGCGGCATGGCCTATTGTGTATTTGAAGAGTTAGACCTGACCGATTTTGGCAATCGCATTCCGTCCCTAACATTCGAGATTGAAGCTGATGATGGCCAGCTTTCACCGCGCGATATCATGGCAGATGTTATGTTGCTGGACAATGCGAGTGAAAATCAACCGCAGGAAATGCTGGGTTATTCCGCGCAGGCAGACCGCCAAGTGCAGATGTTTGAGGATTTGACTACGGCCTTTCCCCATCATGCTGACTGGACTCGTGATGGTCTGCGCATAACACGGCGTGATCTGGCCAGCAGCAGCGATGCCCTAGTCATAAAGCAGCGTGATATATTGCATCAGCGCGACGCGGAAGCAGAGCAGGCTGAACAAAGGACTGAGCCTAGGCTGCGAGCGATGCAAATTGGGTTGCGTTATTATGAACCAGAGCGGGATTATCAGGCCGGTATTCGCCGGTCGATTAATGGCGGCACTGGCCGTGCGCCAACCATTTTTGACATGCCCGCCGCATTGCGCGTTTCGGATGCGCAAAATATTACGCAAAGATTATACCGGTATAGCCAATATCAGGATCATGAAAGAACGCTTTATATGGCGCGGCTTGACCCTGATTTACGGCCTGGGCGGACTGTAACCATTGAAGGTGAAGCTGCTTTATGGCGGATTATGCAATGGCGCTTTAGCAGCGATGGTATCGCGCTTAACCTGGTGCGTGATAATAGCGCAAAGACAGCGCTAACGGCCAATGCGGCGGAGTCTGGACGCAGCAATAAAGCACCGGACCGGATAGCGATTGGGGCTGGCTTGCAGATGCTCAATCTGCCGGCGCGCCAAGACAATATGCCAAGCGCAACAAATCTGTTTGCAGCAGCAAGGGCGCAAGATGAAGCCAGCCAACCAGATAGCGGATTATCGGCATGGCGCGGCGGCACGCTTTACCGCGCGGCGGCTGATAATGGTTTGCTCGACCTTTTAACGCCAATGACATCCAGCGCGGATTTTGGCGCTTTGGAAAGTGCGCTGCCTCCCGCTAACGGCTTGCATTGCAATGGTTATGATTATCTGGCCATACGCTTTGCTGGTGATGATCCTTTATTGTCCAATATCGACGCGCAATCCATGGCTAATGGGGAAAATCTTATTCTGGTTGGCCAAGAGGTTATACAGTTTATGAGGGCAGACTATATGGGCGATAAACGTTACCGCCTGTCCCATTTATATCGCGCTTTGGGTGATGGGAATGGCGGTCAAAAGGGGCATGAAAGTGGCGCGCAATGCGTGCTGCTCAATCGCAAGGTGCAACGCATCGCACTGCCTGACAATATAATGCAATCCAGCATTAATTTCGCCTTAGTATCGCGCGGCGTTGACACGCTTAGCTATGCGCAAAGCGATGTCACCAGAGCCTTGCGACCGCTCGCGCCTGTGCATCTTCAATGGCATAATGTTGTGGCTAAAGGGCAAGCGCATATCAGTTGGACAAGACGTAGCCGTTTGCCGTTTCGCTGGTCTGACGGGATAGATATTCCCCTGGTTGAAGAGCGGGAAAGATATGAAGTGGCGTTTTGGCGGGCGGCTGACATGGATACAGGCCCTGATGGGCAAACCACATCAGGCACCAGCCCTTTGCTTACTGTTGAGACAGAGGCACCATATGTCACTCTTGACGCAGATCAACGCGAGATACTGCACACCGAGGACAGAGGGATAATTATTTCTGTGCGCCAGACCGGAACGCATTTTGTATCTGAGCCAGCCAATTTGCTGATGCCGCAGATCGTTTCTTCTGCAGCCTAAGCCCAGAATATAGACATATCCCAACGCCAAAAAATACCGGTTTTGCGCTTTTCCATCCTTATGAAATTGGAGTTTTGAAAAATGTCCGAACAACTCACCTATAATGCCGAAGACCGCACGGCGCGTCACGCATTGCCTTATCTCTATCCTTCGCAAGCGCATAAAGAGGTGACGCATAATGAAGCGCTTTCGCGCATTGACATTCTTATCTCACCTACCGTGCAAGGGGTGGCGAGCGCGCCGCAAGGGCTTGACCCACAGCCAGGCCAGTGCTGGCTAATCTCTGCTCAGCCATTAGAAATATGGTCCGGGTGCGCGCATCATATTGCCTGCTGGACCGGCAGTGGCTGGCAGATTGCTCAGCCTTTTGAAGGGATGCAGGCCTTTGACCAGTCACGCGATGCAATGCAATATTTTCGCGCTGGCGCTTGGCACTCTTATATGGCGCCGCAATTGCCGCATGGCGGAGCAACGATGGATGAGGAAGCGCGTGCGTCAATTTCTGCAATTATTGAAAGATTGGAGCAGATTGGACTCTGGCATCCATTTGAATGATTTACCGAAAACAAAATCGGATCGTTAAAGCGCAGTTGTAGGGCTATTTTCGTCCCTATGCGATACAAAGGCGACATTTTGGCAACACAAAAGCGCATTTGCTCTCTTGCGCCTCGGCTAT
>CAZAHS010000184.1:0-4925 GCA_964484855.1 uncultured Sphingomonadaceae bacterium
CCAAAAACCCTGCGGTCAGGAAAAATCCCACCGCATTATGGCCATACCACCATTGCACCAGCGCATCCTGTACACCGGAAAAGACGCCATAGCTTTTTGAACCAACAATGCTGACCGGAATGGAAAGATTATTGACGATATGCAGCATGGCCACCGTCACGATAAAGGCGAGATAGAACCAGTTGGCGACATAGATATGCGGTTCGCGGCGGCGCGCCAATGTGCCGATAAAGACTGCAAGATAGGCCACCCAAACAATGGTCAGCCACAAATCAACATACCATTCCGGCTCCGCATATTCTTTTGATTGGGTGATGCCCAGCAAATAGCCGGTTGCCGCCAGCACGATGAATATCTGGTAACCCCAAAAGACAAAGCGCGCCAATGATGGAAAGGCAAGCTGTGTGCGGCATGTGCGCTGCACCACATAAAAGCTGGTGGCGATCAGGGCATTGCCGCCAAAGGCAAAGATGACCGCGCTGGTATGCAAAGGCCGCACTCGGCCAAAATTGAGATAAGGCTCAACATTAAGCCACGGAAAAGCAAGCTGTAACGCGATCAGCAGGCCAGCGGCAAGCCCTGCCAAACCCCAGAACATGGTGGCAATAACGCCCCAGCGAATGGGCGCATCATCATATATACCCGCATTGTCCGGCATTTTGAAAAAGCTGTTCAGCTGGCTCGACGGGTCAAAACGCCCTGCGCTTAGCCAGATCAGTACAAAGCTGACCATAGCGATAATGCTGGCATGAATTGCAAAGCCTTTATCGGCCGCCATAGCTATGGTTGCAAGTGCCACAAAAAATACAATGAGCCACAGCCCTATGCGCCGCAGCGCAGCTTCCGCATACATAATAATCTCCCGCCTTCAATACGGGTGATGTTAATAAAAACATCGCCCCCCCGCTTTGACTTATGTCAAACTTATATCGAGAAATCCATAAACTGTCCAATAAAGTTGACATTCGTGTCTACAGATCATCATGACGATGGAAAGATATGCTATGCGCTGAAATGCCCCGCCATCATAACACCCAATTCGCAAGGCAATATAGCGATAAAAGAGGGTGTTGGTGGACAGGATAGGATTCGAACCTATGTACTCTAACGAGGGCAGATTTACAGTCTGCTGCCTTTAACCACTCGGCCACCTGTCCATCAGGTGCGATTCACGAATTGAAACCGCCTAGGCAAGAGGCGGCTAATTGGCGAAAAGCACGGGCCGTGTCAATGGTGTCTTCATATATCTGCCAGATGATTTGCAAAGATGGTGCGCAGGCAATTGGCAGACTCCCCAATTTATGCCAATAGCGTGCGCTAAACTTCGCTTAAACAGGATAAAGAATATTATGAAGCGTGGACGGCAAGCGAGACAACAAAAAGCAGCGCGCGGTAAGCGGAAAGGTTCAGCCGCTATCCCGCGTTTTTGGGGGCATCATGCCGTTGAGGCTGCACTGGCCAATCCACAGCGTACAGTGCGCAAAATTATGGGCACGCGCGCCGCCATAGAAAGGCTGGATGTAAACCCGCAAATCCCTATCCAATATAGCGAACCCAGTGATCTGGGCCTGTTGGTGCCCTCTGACGCGCCGCATCAGGGCATTGTGGCGGATGTGCTGCCGCTAGAGGATATTGGCTTGGTCGAGGCGCTGGATCAAGCCAAAGGCCGCACTATTCTGGTGCTTGACCAAGTCACAGACCCGCGCAATATTGGCGCGATATTCCGCTCTGCCGCTGCGTTTAATGCTGCCGCCATCATCACGCAGGACCGGCATGCACCGCCGGAATCGGGCGTAATAGCAAAGGCAGCATCGGGCGCGCTGGACCGGCTGCCATGGGTGCGCGTCGTCAATCTGGCGCGCGCGCTGGAAGAAATGGCCGATGCCGGCTATTGGCGCATCGCCATGACGGGCGATGCCGAGCAGGATTATGCCAATGTGGTTGGCACAGGCCCCGTCGCATTGGTGATGGGCGCAGAGGGCGAAGGTATTCGCCCCAATGTAGCCTCCCATTGTGATGTGAAGGCGCGCCTGCCCATATCAGATGCAATGGAAAGCCTTAATGTTTCCAATGCCGCTGCAATCGCATTATATGTAACGCATGTAAGGGAAAAAATATCATAAGCGGCTCGCGCATATTGTCTTGTGAGAGGACATGAGGCTGCGCCATTATTGAGGGAGTTTATATGATATATCGCATAATCGCAGTTTTCGCGGCCAGCCTGTTGCTGACCAGTTGCTTTCTATCGCCCGGCAAATTTGATTCCGAAGTCGTCATCCGCACATCCGGTGATTTCACCTTCACTTATAAAGGCGAAATCTGGGTATTGGGCCTATCCAGCCTGACCGACATTGGCAGACAGGCCAGTGAGGCGGATTTTACGGCCCAATGCTTTGATGACGATAGCGGGGAAGAGCGCGATTGCACGCTAGAAGAAGCCGAGCAGCAATTGGCCGAGGAAAAAGCTACCAATGATCGTACAGCCGAAACTTTCAAAAGCTTATTGGGCGGTCTGGACCCAAATGACCCTGAAACAATTGAAAAATTCATCGAACAGGTTGAACGGCAAAAAGGCTGGAACAGTCTGGTACATAAGGGTGAAGGCATTTTTGATGTCGATTTTTCTATAACCGCGCCCCTATCGCACGATTTTCAATTTCCAGTCATTGACCGTATTGCCAGCTTTACGCCCTTTGTGAGCATGATTGTGCGCAAGGATGATAAAGTGCGCGTTACTGCGCCAGGATTTGCCCAAGATGACAGCGCAGGAAATCTGGCAGGGCTTGGTGCACTTGCAGGATCTGGCGCTCCGGCCGGCGAGATACCAAAATTTGTGACGCCGGATGGCACATTCACTATCCGCACTGATGGCGAGATATTGACCAACAATACCGAAGAAGGCGCCTCCACATTGCCAAATGGTGATCGGCAGCTAGGTTGGACAATTAACAATGCCACCAAAAACCCGCCTGAGGCCCTGATTAATCTGGGCGGTTAAAGCGCCGATTATAATAGGCAAATATATAAGCGAGAAAAAAAACGGGGCAGAAACTGCCCCGTTTTCCCGCGATTCAAATTTTATAGCCTGATTATTATCAGGATATTAAAATCAGTTTACAGCGTCTTTCAGACCCTTGCCCGCTTTAAATTTGGGCTGGGTAGATGCTTTGATTTCCATTGGCTCGCCTGTACGCGGGTTGCGACCGGTTGAGGCTTTGCGTTCTGTCACAGAGAATGTACCAAAACCGACAAGACGAACATCGCCGCCTTTTGCCAGTGCACCAGTGATAGAATCGAATACGGCTTCTACAGCTTTACCAGCATCATTTTTGCTAAGTCCGCTATGGTCAGCTACGGCTGAAACAAGATCATTTTTATTCATAACTTGGGAAACCCCCCTATTCAATGTTTGGTCTGATTCGCGGTATCAGTGGATATCTTTAACCACTTGAAGCCTGTATATGTCAAAGGCAAAACCCAGTAAATCCGCCATTTTTTACGATTATTGTTGATTAATCACTTTAGAATGTCACATTTTGTTAATGCGGCAGCTTCTGATCCGCCACAACACCCGCCGGACGCGCCGCCAGTTCATCAGCTTCACTCCAGATAATAGGCTCTAATTTCTCGGTTAAAGCCTCTGCCAGCACAGCATCAACATGGCTAACCGGAATAATCTTCAAACCAGATGTAATATTGTCAGGTATTTCGGCCAGATCCTTTTGATTTTCTTCAGGAATTAGCACTGTCGTGATGCCGCCGCGCAATGCAGCAAGCAGTTTTTCCTTTAGGCCGCCAATAGGCAAAACACGGCCGCGAAGCGTCACCTCGCCTGTCATTGCCACATCTTTGCGAATGGCAATGCCGCTTAAAGTCGAGATGATGGACGTGACCATACCGATACCCGCAGACGGGCCATCCTTGGGCACCGCGCCCTCTGGCAAGTGGATATGCACATTTTTGTGGGAAAATATATCTGGCTTAATGCCATAAGACGGCGCGCGCGCTTTAACATAGGACCATGCAGCCTGAATCGACTCCTGCATCACCTCGCCCAGCTTACCCGTTGTGCGGACATCGCCTTTGCCCGGCACGGTCACAGCTTCAATGGTCAGCAGTTCACCGCCAACCTCTGTCCATGCCAAGCCGGTAACCGCACCAATTTGATGATCTTTCTCACCCACACCATGACGGAATTTGCGCACACCGGCAAAATCTGAAAGATTATCTGTGGTGACAACAACCTGCTTGTCCTTGCCTTCCAATATGCGGCGCAGCGCTTTGCGCGCCAGCCGTGCAATTTCACGCTCCAATGTGCGCACGCCTGCCTCACGCGTATAATAGCGGATAAGATCGCGCAGCGCGTCCTTTTCAAGCGTAAATTCACCGTCTTTAAGACCGTGCGCATCAATCTGTTTTTCCACCAGATGACGCTCGGCAATCTCAACTTTCTCATCCTCGGTATAGCCTTCAAGGCGGATAATTTCCATCCGGTCAAGCAAAGGCTGCGGCAGGTTGAGCGAGTTGGCTGTGGTAACAAACATGACATCGCTCAGATCAATATCAATTTCCAGATAATGATCCTGAAACTTATTATTCTGTTCAGGGTCCAGCACCTCCAGCAATGCCGAAGCGGGATCGCCGCGAAAATCCTGACCTATTTTATCAATCTCATCGAGCAGGAATAACGGGTTGGATGTACCAGCGCGTTTCAAATTGCTGGCAATCTTGCCCGGCATAGAGCCGATATAAGTGCGTCTATGGCCCCGAATTTCAGATTCATCGCGCACACCGCCTAGTGATTGGCGCACAAATTCGCGGCCCGTTGCCTTGGCGATAGATTTGCCCAAAGATGTTTTGCCCACGCCCGGCGGGCCGACCAGACAGAGTATCGGGCCTTTCAGCTTATTGGTACGGGTTTGCAC
>CAZAHS010000185.1:0-4863 GCA_964484855.1 uncultured Sphingomonadaceae bacterium
CACTTTTGATCAGCCGCATCAAAACGGGTAATCGGCCCTGCGCCGGATTTGCCAGCGATAAGATTTGTCCATGTGGTCTCGACATCACCGCCCAAGGGCGTCACCAAGCCTAATCCTGTTACCACGACGCGGCGCATCGCTCATCTCCTTCTGTCACCCTGTGCCGATTCTGCGAACCGAAATGCGGGCTATCCCTGTTTCAAAGCCTTAAATAAAACAGGCTCCCCGACCGATGCAATATCGATGCGGAGAGCCCGGACATGATGTAAATATCATATAAAGTCGCGGCCAAACCGCTTTGACAGCAAGTGATTAACCAGCTTGATTGTCAATATATTCAATAGCGTCCTTAACGGTAGAGATTTTCTCTGCCGCATCATCGGGGATTTCAACGCTGAATTCTTCTTCAAAGGCCATGACCAGCTCAACAATGTCGAGACTGTCAGCACCCAGATCATCAATAAAGCTTGAGTCTGTTGTCACTTTCTCATTTTCTACACCAAGGTGCTCGACAACAATTTTCTTTACGCGATCAGCCGTTTCACTCATCGGATTTCCTTCTGGTTTTGTTGATTTGTATCTGCAACTATAGCCATGCAGCGCTGCTGGCAAGTGTTGCTATATATTATCCACCTGACAAACGCCGCAAATCACTGATAAATAAGATTATCACATAAGAAATTTCTGCAATTAAAGCATCGCCATGCCGCCATTTACATGTAAAGTTTCGCCCGTTACATAGGCTGCTTCATCACTTGCCAGATAAACAGCAGCAGCGGCTATATCTGCGCCCTCCCCCAATTTACCGGCAGGAATACGCGATAATAATGTATCTTTTTGTGCGTCTGGTAAGGCATCCGTCATGGCCGAACGGATAAAGCCGGGCGCTATGCAATTAACCGTAACACCGCGCGAGCCAAGTTCCTGTGCAAGGGCCTTTGACATGCCCACCAAACCTGCCTTTGATGCAGCATAATTTGCCTGCCCGGGATTGCCCGTTGCGCCCACAACCGAGCCAATAGAAATAATACGGCCAGTGCGCGCCTTCATCATCGGCTTCGCAGCAGCGCGCATCAAACGGAAAGAGGCTTCCAAATTGATCCGGATAACATCGCTCCATTCATCATCTTTCATGCGCATGGCCAGATTATCACGTGTTACACCGGCATTGTTGACCAGAATTGATAGGCCGCCCAAGGCCGCAGCCGCCGCTGGGACCAGAGCATCAACCGCCGCGCTGTCAGACAGATTGCACGGCAGCACGACATGATCGCCGCCCAGTTCAGCAGCAAATGCTTCCAGCTTTTCAACATTTGAGCCAGATAATGCCAGCCGCGCGCCCTGTTTGGAGAGGCCATGACATATAGCGCTGCCAATGCCTCCGCTCGCGCCAGTAACCAATGCTGTTTTGCCGGTTAAATCAAACATATGTGTCTCCTTAATGTATCTGGAAGGCCAGCTTGCGTATTAGCCCTGATAATTGGCAATATCATCGCCTGAAATAAGGCTGGTGGGCGTGATATCGGGCGTGATGCGCTTAATCATCGGCCCTAGCACCTTTCCGCCCAGCTCAACTGTTTGCGTGACGCCATTTATTGCCATGGCCAGCACCGATTCGCGCCAGCGCACACGGCCGGTTACTTGCTGCACCAGCAAGTCACGAATCATATCGGGCGCAGTTACTTGCGCCGCAGTTACATTTGCAAATAATGGCAATGATGGCGCAGCGATATTGGCATTGGCCAAAGCCTCTGCCATCTTGTCTGCGGCTGGTTGCATCAGCGCGCAATGAAAAGGCGCTGATACCGGCAAAGGCATGGCTTTTTTCGCGCCAGCCTCTTTTGCCAAGGGAAGCGCACGTTCAACCGCGGCCTTATTGCCTGAAATAACCACTTGGCCGGGCGCATTATCATTAGCGGCTTCGCAAATATCACCCTGCGCCGCATCTTTGGCGACCTGTTCAGCCACATCAAAATCCAGCCCAAGCAAGGCCGCCATTGCGCCCTCTCCCACCGGAACAGCATCCTGCATAGCCGCACCGCGCAAACGCAGCAGCTTTGCCGTGGTCGCCAGATCAAAACTGCCTGCCGCACATAAGGCGCTATATTCGCCAAGGCTATGCCCCGCGACAAAATCTGCATGATCGGCAAGAACCCCGCCCTTTTGCTCCAGCAGCACCCGCAAGGTAGCAATAGATACGGCCATAATGGCTGGCTGCGCATTTTCGGTGAGCAGCAATGTTTCGGCTGGCCCTTCAAACATAATTGCGGAGAGTTTCTGACCCAGAGCCTCATCAACCTCGTCAAAAACTGCTTTTGCCGCTGCGTGATTTTGGAAAAGGTCCAGCCCCATGCCGACCTTTTGACTGCCCTGTCCGGGGAAAATATATGCGCGCATTTATCTTCTATCCTTGCTGATGACGTAATGTGCATCGGTTAGCGCTCCATGATGATGAATGCAATCGCGCTCTATGGCCAAATGTAATGATCTACAAAGATTGCGCTTCACCACGGCAAGCGATAGAGCAACCATATATTGGTGAGATGGTACAGGAAAAAGATATGGAACAGTCTATGCGCAGTAACATTAAAACCATCGCTATCACTTTAATGATAACCGTCATCACACAGATATTATATGTCGCATTACTGGCAGAGGTTGGTATTGTCGAAGGCTGGCCGTTGCGCTCTTCTATATGGACTGTTGAAACAGTCGCCTTCACGGTGTTGAGCGTCGCCGGACTGGCCGCATTGGTCAGCGATGCGCGTCACCGTCTGGTCTGGGCAGCACTTGCGCTTTCCGGCCTGTTCAACGCTATTCAGGCAGGCATTGGCCTTTCCATGTTTCTGCCAGCAACTGAGGGCGCAGGCGCAGAAAGCCCGCTTTTCACCACCATATTGGCAGGCGCATTCCTGTTCTTTTTCCTTGCTAAAGCGCTGATCGGCATGGCGGGTATCGGCCTTGGCATATCCTTATTGCGCGGTGGCGATGTTGGTAGCGGGGGCGGCGCGGCCAAAGCGATTGGCGGTCTGGCGATCGTCACTGGCGCGGTTGGCGCGGCTGCCAATATTATCGCTATGCCGCTGGGTATGGACCTTGTTTTTGCAGCAGGAGCAACGGGCACTTTGGCCACATTATTCACCGCCATCGCCGCGTGGATGGTGGCGGGCAAAAGCTATGCAGCACCTGGTATCAAAACCTAATCAGTCGCAGCCACATCGCAGCAGCCTCAAAGCCGCCCGAACGGCACCACCTTATTATCCGCATCATGGCCAATATCGCAATGGCCCGCCCATGCAATGCCAGAGCGTTCGCACCAATAGCGGACAATCTCTTCTGCGCTCATGCCAAAATCAATGGTGTTTTGCGGAATGCCGGTAAAGCGCCCCATGCTTATGCCGGCAAGACCTTTATCGGCCAAATGGCTGGTGATATGAAACATGGCGCGGTCTATCGCATAATGATGCTCGTCAATCTCCTCCAGCATCAGCACATGCCCCGCTAAATCGGGCATAAGCGGCGTTCCTGCCATCATTGCCAAGGTCATCAGGTTAAACGCCGCAACAGGCGCGCCATCAAATATAGCTGCACCCAAAGAGGTATCCAGCGCATCCGCCTGCCCTTCACACAGCCATCCAAGCGCGCGACCAATCGCCGCCTCGCCGCCATCGCGGTTAATATCTGCGACCATTGGCCCATGGCACACTTGCCCAATCCCCGCATCATAAAGCGCGCCCAGCAAATTGCCGCCATCGCTATAGCCCATATAGATTTTGCCGCGCGCTGTTTCATTCAGCCCCGCTATAATATCCCCCGCTATCCGCGCCGCGCCATAGCCGCCGCGCGCAAACCATAGGGCATCCAGCGCCGAATTATTGGCCATTTCAACAAAGGCATCGCGTCTTTGTGTGTCATCGCCCGCAAAATGGCCATGCGCGGCAAAGCATTGGTCATGAAAATGCAGCACAGCGCGCGGAAAATGCGCAGCGGCATAATCCGTCACGGCCTGCGCCATATTGCGGGTGATAGCGCGTGAAGGCGCGCAGATACCGATATTTATCGCACTGTTTACATCATATTCCTGTGGCACGGCGGCGCATCCCCATTGCAAAAAGCTGTGCATGGCAATAGCGCTTTTGTGCATGAACACAAAAAGCTATTTCTTTTGCGGCATTGGCGGATCGGGAATGCTGCCCCTTGCCAATATTGTTGCCGCGCATGGCGCATCTGTTTCCGGCTCTGACCGCGCGCTTGACCAAGGCCGCTCAGAAGCGAAATTTGACTGGCTGCGCGCCCAGGGCGTCCAGCTTTTCGCGCAAGATGGCAGCGGACTGGTGAGCGGCGAGCAAATCCTTATTGCCTCCGCCGCGATAGAGGATAGCGTGCCCGATATTGCCCGCGCCAATGCGCTGGGCTGCACCCGCATGACCCGCGCCCAATTGTTGAGCACCCTGTTCAATGATGCGCAAAGCCCGATAGGCATAGCGGGGACCAGCGGCAAATCCACCGTTACCGGCATGATCGGCTGGATCCTCGCCGATTGCGGCCAAGACCCGACGATCATGAACGGCGCGGTGATGAAAAATTTTGCAGGCGATAATGCCCCCTTTGCCAGCGCCCGCACCGGCAAGGGCCAGCATTTTGTTAGCGAGGTGGATGAAAGCGATGGCTCCATCGCGCTCTACCAGCCTGACATTGCCGTCATCACCAATATCAGCCTGGACCATAAGACGCTGGAGGAATTGCGCGCGCTGTTTGGCGATTTTGCCGCAAAGGCCCGCGCATTGGTGTGGAACCATGATGACGCAGAAAGCCGCGCTTTATTTGGCGCTGCAAAACATGCCGATGCAATCAGCTTTGGCT
>CAZAHS010000186.1:0-4805 GCA_964484855.1 uncultured Sphingomonadaceae bacterium
TGTTTGCGCTTTGGGGCGCACGTGTTGAGGCGGGTGAAGAGCTGTTCACGCCGTCTAATGAAGAGGAAGAGGCGTTTGTAAAAACATTGAAGCGCCGTCTTGAGCAGTCACCTGGTTATCTCACCAAAACCGTTGCGGCGATTAAAGGCGTTTCGGAAGAGACAACAACCGGCGTTCACCGTCTTTATGAATTGGCGAAACAGGGCAAATTGCCTTTCCCGGCCATTAATGTGAATGACAGCGTAACCAAGTCGAAATTCGACAATAAATATGGCTGTAAAGAATCGCTGGTTGACGGCATTCGCCGCGGCACCGACGTAATGATGGCCGGTAAAGTGGCTGTTGTCTGCGGTTATGGCGATGTTGGTAAAGGCTCTGCAGCATCGCTACAGGGTGCTGGCGCCCGCGTTATCGTAACAGAAATTGACCCAATTTGTGCGCTGCAAGCGGCAATGGATGGTTTTTCGGTCAATACTTTGGAAGAGGTCGCACCAACCGCTGACATTTTCGTCACCACAACCGGTAATAAAGACGTCATCACCATCGACCATATGCGTGCCATGAAAGACATGGCGATTGTTGGTAATATCGGCCATTTTGATAATGAAATTCAGGTGGGTTCTCTTTCCAACATGAAATGGACTGAGATTAAACCACAGGTTGATATGGTTGAATTCCCAGATGGCAAGCGCATGATTCTCTTGTCACAGGGCCGTTTGCTCAACCTTGGTAATGCAACGGGTCACCCAAGTTTCGTGATGTCCGCTAGCTTTACCAACCAAGTATTGGCGCAAATTGAATTGTGGCTGCGTAATGACCAATATGAAAATCAGGTCTATGTACTGCCCAAGCATCTTGATGAAAAAGTGGCGCGTTTGCACCTTGAAAAACTGGGTGTGAAACTCACCGAATTGAGCGATGAGCAAGCCGATTATATCGGTGTTGGCCAGCAAGGTCCGTTTAAGAATGATGAATATCGTTACTGATCTTATATATAGTTGATATTTCTGACACAGCTAAAGGCCCGTTTCGCAAGGAACGGGCCTTTTTTGTTGCGCCTATGGGATTGATGGCTAGCCTATAGAGCAACAAATCTTTGAGAGGATTAATTATGCGCGGCGCGGGTTTATCAACATTTGCACTTACACTGGCTTTGGCGTGTTCATCAGGGGCTTTTGCGCAAGATAAGAAAGATGCAGCGAAATGGGATGTTAATGCTCCGCCGCTGCCGACCCGTAATGTGCCGGTTAATGTCGATGAAGGCACATGGATGAATTTGGATGTCAGCCCTGATGGGCAGACCATCGCTTTTGATTTGCTGGGCGATATTTACACCATGCCGATAAGTGGCGGCACGCCGACGCGGATTGCTAAAGGCCTGGCCTTTGAGGTGCAGCCGCGTTTTTCCCCCGATGGACAGTTTATCGCCTTCACTTCTGATCGCGGGGGCGGTGACAATATCTGGATTATGCGCGCCGATGGCAGTGAAAAGCGCCAGATAACCAAAGAGCAATTCCGGCTGCTGAACAACCCGACATGGAGCGCGGATGGCCAATATATCGCAGCGCGTAAACATTTCACGACTCAGCGCTCAGCGGGTACAGGAGAGATATGGCTTTACCATATTGGCGGCGGTTCGGGTGTTGCATTGGTCAAGCGGCCTTCACCCAATCATCAAAAAGAGCTGGGCGAGCCAATGTTCACGCCCGATGGAAAAGCGATTTATTTCAGCAAAAACGTAACGCCAGGGCCAATTTTTGAATATGCGCAGGACAGCAACACGCAGCTTTTTGCGATTGACCGCTATGATATGGCATCTGGCGAAGTGGAGCGCATAACCGGCGGGCCGGGTGGGGCGGTGCGGCCTGCACCATCACCGGACGGCAAATGGCTGGCCTTTGTTCGTCGGGAGCGGGCCAAGAGCAAGCTCTATGTGAAAAACCTGAACACTGGCGAAGAGCGCAAAATCTATGATGCGCTCGATCAGGATATGCAGGAAACCTGGGCTATACACGGCGTTTACCCCAATATGGACTGGACGCCAGATAGCGGGCATATTGTTTTTTGGGCAGGCGGCAAGATCCGCAAAATTGCCCCTGAGGGCGGCGCGGCAGAAACCATTCCCTTCAAAGTCGCAGATGAACGTGCAGTAATTGACCCTGTGCGGCCGCAGAAAAGGGTCTGGGAGCCAACATTCCAAACTCGCATCCCGCGTTTTGCCAGCATGTCGCCCGATGGCCGCCAGATTGTTTTTGAAGCTCTGGGCAAATTATATGTGAAGCCGGCCAATGGCGGTGCAGCCAGACAATTGCTGCCAGAGGGTAATGGCCGCGCCTTATTCCCGCATTGGAGCCCCGATAGCAACAGCATCATTTTTGTGAGCTGGACAGATGATAGGCTGGGCGCCATTCACCGCGTCCCCGCTGCTGGCGGCGCAGTTGAGACATTAAGTGCGGCCCCAGGTCATTATCGCCGCCCGTCAATGTCACCTGATGGGCAGTATATGGTCTATGAAGCGGGCAGTGGCGGATTTTTGACATCAGAAAGCTATTCGCAGCAACCCGGTATTTACCTGATGGAGATGGCAAGCGGTAAAGCGCGGCGGATAAGCTCTGGCGGTTCCGATCCACATTTTGGCGCGGATAATAACCGCATTTTCATGTCTATGGGCAGCGGCGATGGCCTGAAGCTGGTGAGCGTTGACCTTAATGGTAAAGATATGCGCAGCCATGCCTCTGGCCAGTTGGTGAGCGGTTATAGCGTATCACCCAATGGAAAATATCTCGCCTTTGCAGAGAATTATTCAGTGTTCCTTATGCCATTTATGGCAGGCAATGTTGATTTGGGAGCAGGCGCTGCCAGCCGCAATCTGCCCGTAAAACGGCTTAGTGATGAGGGCGCGCAATATATTCGTTGGAGCAAAGGCGGCGATCAGGTGAACTGGTCATTAGGGTCACAATTTTATGCGGCCAATGCTGGTGATATCATTCCTAGCCCGGCCAATCCTGCACCAAAATTCACACCGCCGGAAAAAGCGATATCTTTGGCGATAACAGCCAATTCTGATGCCCCCAATACCATGGTTGCGTTCACCAATGCGCGCATCATCACCATGGCGGATAAGGATGGCGGCATTATTCCGGTTGGCACGGTGCTCATCGAAAATAACCGCATCAAAGCTGTGGGCGCAGATATTGCCATACCGGCAAATGCAAAGCGCGTTGACTTAGCGGGCAAGACCGTCATTCCGGGACTGATTGATGCGCATGCCCATGGCCCGCAGGCCAGTGATGATTTGATACCAGAGCAAAACTGGTCCGCCATTGCCCATCTGGCTCTGGGTGTGACCACTATTCACGATCCGTCTAATGCGGCCAGCCATATTTTTGCCGCTGCTGAATATCAAAAAGCGGGCCGCTATCTCGCGCCGCGTATCTTCTCAACCGGTGAGATTGTATATGGTGCAAAGGCCGCTGGCTTTTATGCTGAGATTAACAGCCTAGAGGATGCGCGCGATCATGTGCGGCGGCTTAAGGCGCAGGGCGCGCATGCCATTAAAAACTATAATCAGCCGCGCCGTGACCAGCGCCAACAGGTCGTCAAAGCTGCGATTGAAGAGAATATTGCGACAGTGGCCGAGGGCGGTTCGCAATTTAATATGGATATTGCGCTCATTGCAGATGGCAACACCACGCTGGAGCATAATATTCCGCAGGCTATATTATATAAAGATGTGATCGACTTTTTCGCGGCAACCAAAGTGGGCTATACACCGACTTTGGTGGTGACCTATGGCGGACCAGCGGCGCAGCCTTATTGGCGCGGCATTACCAATGTTTGGGAGCATCCTATTTTGTCGGCCCATGCGCCGCCCAAATTGTTGCAATCGGGCAATGTGCGGCGTGAAATTGCCCCTGAAGATGATTATGCCGATACTGCATCGGCCCGTGAAGCGGCCAAATTGCTAAGGCGCGGTGTGCCGGTCAGTATTGGCGCCCATGGTCAGCAACAGGGGCTGGCCGCGCATTGGGAAATATGGTCCTTTGTGAAGGGCGGAATGACCCCGTTAGAGGCTTTAAGCACGGCAACAATAGTGCCTGCGCGATCATTGGGTTTTGATCGTGATATAGGCTCTATAGAGGCGGGAAAACTGGCGGATATGGTGATTATTGATGGCGACCCTCTCACCGATATTCGCGATAGTGATAATATCACCCATGTCATGCTCAACGGCCGTTTATATAATGCAGTGACGATGAATGAAGAGGTTACAGGGCAAGCGAAACGTAAACCTTATTTCTGGGAATAGGGATATGTGTACAGCCTTGTCACTGGTGCTTGCCATTATGCCATGAGCGGCATATCGCAAGAGTATGAACATGGCGATTTGCAGCAATGATAATATGGCGCTGTCCTGCAGCGAAGGAAGGTCTGTAAAATGACCATTTCCCTGCCATTTATAGCCAGCGGCCTGTTGGTTGTTGCGGGTATGACAATATTTGCCTGCTGGGCCATCGTTTCGGGCATGAGTGCGCGGAAAAAAGCCGATGTGCATTTTCGCCAATCGCGGCGCTTATCCCGCTTACTTGATGAAGCGCCCGCGCTTCCTTTATTGGTGCGCGCTGATGGCCGCATGGAGGGCAGCGACCGGATCGGGAAATGGTTCGGTTTTGAGCATCTTCCAGGCTATTTTTCGGAAATGTCGAATGATGGGCTGGGCATAGTGGCAGAAGATTTCGCTGCATTGGATCAAGCGGTTAAATCGGTTCAGCGGACCGGCTCTGTCTTTACAATGGATGTGCGCA
>CAZAHS010000187.1:0-4783 GCA_964484855.1 uncultured Sphingomonadaceae bacterium
GATGCCGCTATCCGGATATAGCGCCATGGTTTCGATAAGATCGACCTGCTGTGATGCGGTCATTGCAAAAGCCCCTTTGTCCAGACATTCGCGCCATTCATTCTCCCTTTGGGAGTCTGCAACGACACCGGAGCCTAGCCCCAATATCAGTCTTTGCGATTGCGGTGAAAAATGCAAGGTGCGAATCGCAACATTAAAAGCCGCGCTAACCGGTTCAGGGCCGTTGGCATCATCATGTATTGCGCTCTTTGCCGCGGCATCAATGCGCCCTATGGTGCCGCAATAGATACCGCGCGGCGCGCTTTCGCTCTCGTCAATCAGCTCCATTGCGCGGATTTTTGGTGCGCCGGTTATGGAGCCGCAAGGGAAGAGCGCGCGGATAATATCGCTGGGCTGTATATTTTTTTGCAGGGTGCCCGATATGGTGGACACCATTTGGTGCACTGTGGGGTAATGCTCCACTGCAAAAAGGTCTTTTGTCACCACGCTGCCCGCCGCGCATATGCGGGAAAGATCATTGCGCAGCAGATCGACAATCATCAGATTTTCCGCGCGGTTTTTTTCATCATGGGCAAAATAATGGCGCGCCGCCGCGCAATCATTAGGGTTATCGGGTTTTGCGGGCAAAGTTCCCTTCATCGGGCGCGTGGTGATCCGGCCATTTTGGCTGGCAAAGAAAAGTTCGGGCGATAGGCTGAGCATCCAATGCGTACCATCAAAAACCAATGCGCTATATTTAGCTGCGCCGCGCGTTCTTAAGTGGCGATAAAGCGCAATAGGGCAGCCATTAAAATGTGCATGGGCGCGGATAGTAAGATTGGCCTGATAAATATCGCCGCTTTTAATGGCGGCAATGATATCGGCAAATTGCGTATCATAAAGCCCTGCATCCTCTTGCGCGGTAAATATGCCCGGGCGCGGTGTATGGGCCATGTCATGGGATTGCCGGGCTAGCCAGCCATCAACATCATCAGCGGGTATAAGATCATAATCGGCAAATTTGCCAAACCAGCATAAGGGCGGCGCGTCATGCGGCTTTGCGTCCACATACGCCTCTAGCCGCTGATGCAGTCGCGGTTCCAGCGCCAGCCCGGCCTCATATCCCAAATATCCTGCCAGATGATAAGGCCCAGCATTAGCGCCATTTGGTGTATTTTCCGGCTGCCTTATTCGCGCGGCATCCAGCGCTGCCAATGCGCTGTCCAGCTCTGCGCGGTTATCGGCGCGGATAATGCCATGCGGCGCGCAATATAGCCGCGCATCCTGGACTTTGCTGTGATTGCCACTGGCATCATCCAACAGCACAAAGGGCGTGCCTATTGGCACTATGGGGTGCGATATCATATTATCAGGGGCAGGCTGCGGGTCCATCGCCGCAGGCTATAACGCGGCGATATTAAAGAATATAGACCGCAAACCACACTCCGCGCATTTAATAGGTCCTGACCCTAGATTCTAACCCCAATTCGGCGATTAACAAATTGCCATATGGCCATTCATGGTTAAGCTAGCCGCAAACAGGAATGACAACCACCATAGGGGTCTTATAATGTCTCGCTTACCAGCTGCTACAATATTTACGGCCACAATATTTACCGCCACTGCTCTGGTTCTCACTGCAATTATTGCGCCGGCATTTGCGCAGGATGATACCGGCTTTGGCGGCACATCTGGCCCGGACCTATCCATAGAGGCGATTGAGCCGGAAAAGGAAGCGCTGGCGGTTGGCTTTGCAGGTGATGCACCGGCTGATATTGGGCGCTTTTTGCTGGCCAATGGTGCAGGCAATGCGCAGCTATCGCCCAATGGCCAAAGCATCGCCTTTTCCAGCAGCATCACCGGCGCGCCGCAAATTTGGATTATAGCACTTACGGGGCCAGATGCGGGGTCAGATGCGGGGCCAGCTATTGGCGGGCAGCCGCGCCAGCTAACCTTTGGCAATGGCATCAGCTTTTTCCGTTGGTCGTCTGATGGCAAGGGATTGCTCTATGGCGCGGATAATGATGGCAATGAACAGCAAGGCTATTTCTTCATTGCCAGCGATGGCAGCAGCGAAAAGCGGGTCTTTCCGGCAAAGGGCGGCACTTTTCGGGTTTTTGGTGACTTTGCCGCGGACGGGCAAACATTTGTCTATGCCTCCACTGCGCGCAACGGGCTGGATTTCGATATTTACCGCGCGACGCTGAGCGGGGAAGATGCGCTGGTATATAAGGGCAGCTATGGCAATTTTGCGCGCTCTTTATCGCCAGATGGCCGCTATGCCATTGTGACGCAAACAGTTGGCGAAGATGGCGATAATTTGCAATTGCTCGACCTGAAAAGCGGCGCAATCAAAACGGTTTCACAGCCTGCATCACGGGCCAATCATGGTGATGGCGGCTTTGCATGGTTGGCGGATAGCAGCGGCTTTTACTTCGCTACGGACCGTGAGCGCGAATTTAAGCGGCTGGCCTTTTATACGCTGGCAAATGGCCGCATTAGCGAGGTGGACAGCGCAGAAAAGGCAGATATTGGCGATGTTACGCTATGCGGACCCAAACAGCGTTATCTGGCATGGGTGGCGGGGCAAAATGGCCGCGACACGCTGGTTATCCATGACCGTGAAAATGACAGAAAACTTGCCGTTCCTCAGATACCGCAAGGGGTTTACAGCATTGATTGCGCGGGTGAAAATGGTCGGATTTTGCTGCGGATTAGCAGCTATAACCGGCCGGGCGATCTTTATATGCTTGATATTGCCAGCGGCGATTTAACCCGCAGCTATCGCTCCAATTTGGCGGGGCTAGATGCGGGCAATTTGGTGCCGGGCAAATCCGTGCGGATGACAGCGCGAGACGGTGTGGAGCTGCAAGGGATGCTTTATCTGCCGCAAAATGCCGCTGATACACCGCCGCCGGTCTTGTTTCTGGTGCATGGCGGGCCAACCGGCGAATCGCGGGCGGGCTGGGATCCTATTGTGCAATATCATGTCGGGCGCGGGGTTGCGGTTTTTGAACCCAATGTGCGCGGCTCAACCGGCTTTGGCCGCAGCTATGTTAAGCTGGATGACCGCGAAAAGCGGCTCGATAGCGTGCGCGATCTGGTTGACATGCTGGATGCGCTTGGCAGCCAAGGCTTGGTCGATAAAGAGCGCGCAATCGTTGCTGGCGGCAGCTATGGCGGCTATATGGTGAATGCCGTTTTGGCTGCCTATCCTGACAGTTTTGCCGCCGGTATCTCGCTCTTCGGTGTGGCCGATTGGATCACCGCGCTGGAGGTTGCATCGCCTGCATTAAAAGCGGCGGACCGCATTGAATATGGCGACATAAGCGAGCAGAAATGGCGCGATTTTTACAGCGTCAATTCGCCCATTAGACAGGCCGACCAAATCCGCGTGCCGGTGCTGTATTCGCACGGAGTGAAAGACCCGCGCATCGACATTGCCGAGACGGAAACCATGGTGAAGATATTGCGCGCCAATGGCATAGATGCGCCGTTCATTCGCATCCCCGATGAAGGCCATGGCTGGCGCAAACTCAGCAACCGGCTCTTCTATTATCGCCGCGAAGCGCAGTTTATCGAAGCGCAATTGGGCCTTAGCGGTGATGCGCCGGAATAAGGGGTAGCCCTTAAACAGCGCGGGCGCCGGAACCCGCACCGCCGCGCAGGGCATATTCCTGCGTGCCTTTATGATAGACTGTGTCGCTGTCCAAAACGGCCTGATTGGCATGGGTAAAGCCCGGGTCAAGCGCGGCATATAGCGCATCAAAATTGCGCGCCACGGTCATGTCATATAGCTCTTGAAAACTGTCGATGACAAAATAGGTCGGTTGCAGATCAGAAATCACATAATCGGTGCGCATCACGCGGTCGACATCCAAATGAATGCGATTGGGGGAGCGCGCACCTGTGGCAAAGACCAATTCAGCTGGCCCCGCCAATATGCCCGCGCCATAGCTGCGCAATTCACCTTGCTCGCGGATCAGGCCAAACTCCACCGTGTACCAATAAAGCGCACTCAGCGCTTTCAGCCGGTTATGTTGCAGCGCTTTCCAGCCTGCACGGCCATAAGCGGCCATATAATCGGCAAAAACCGGATCAGACAGCATGGGCACATGGCCAAACACATCATGAAACACATCCGGCTCTTCAATATAATCAAAATTCTCCCGCGTGCGGATGAAATTGCCTGCGGGGAAGCGCCGGTTTGCCAGATGATAAAAGAACACATGATCGGGGATCAGCATGGGCACCGGCACCACTTGCCAGCCGGTTAAGCCCATCAGCTCCTCGCTCATCTCGCGCATATCCGGCACACCGCCGCGCCCCAGATCAAGCCGCTCCAGCCCCTGCATATAGGCGCTGCATGCGCGGCCGGGCAACAGGTCCATTTGCTGGCGAAACAGATCATCCCACACGCCATGTTCTTCATTGCTGTAAACGCGCTGCTGCGGCTCCAGCCAGTCATCACCCAGATGCGCAGGCTTGGCCAGCGGCGCGACAAAAGTGTCGGCGGGCAGGTTGGGAATGACCGAAACATCAATATCGCCGGTGCTGTCTGCTTTGGGGTCGATCAACAATTCTTCCATCATGGCCTCATTATCGCATCACTATATGCATAGGACATTGCATAGAGCAAAAAGTTGCGTTTGCGTATAACTTTCTTACGCGGGCCGTAAATAGCATGCGGCGCTCTTAATCGAAAAAACAGCATTTTCTTTTACGCTATGCGGGTCAGGAGACAGAAAATGAAATTTGTAAAACTCGATTCGCGCGGCGGTGATTATATGGTGGTGGTCAGCAA
>CAZAHS010000188.1:0-4773 GCA_964484855.1 uncultured Sphingomonadaceae bacterium
TGCGCGAACATTATCGCGGCGGGCAAAGCTTTTTCGTGGTGCCGCGCATTAGCGATTTGAAAGAGGTTCAAGAATTTCTGAAAGAGCACGTGCCAGAAGTGACCAGCATTGTCGCGCATGGGCAAATGTCGCCCACTGTGGTGGAAGAGCGCATGTCCGCCTTTTATGACAAGAAATATGATGTGCTGCTCTCCACTACCATTGTTGAGAGCGGGCTGGATATTCCCACGGCCAACACATTAATCATCCACCGCGCAGACCGTTTTGGCCTGGGCCAGCTTTACCAATTGCGCGGACGTGTCGGGCGATCAAAATCGCGCGCCTATGCCTATTTCACTACACCAGCAGACCGGGTGATTAGCGAGACAGCGCAAAAGCGCCTAAAAGTGCTGAGCGATCTGGACAGTTTGGGCGCAGGCTTTCAACTCGCCAGCCATGATATGGATATTCGCGGCGCGGGCAATTTGGTGGGTGATGAGCAATCCGGCCATATCCGCGAAGTGGGCTTTGAGCTTTATCAATCCTTGCTTGAGGATGCGATATTGGCCGCCAAAGCAGGCGATACAGCGATAGAAAAAGACAGTTTCTCGCCGCAAATTACGGTCGATGCGCCCATTCTTATTCCCGAGGACTATGTGCCTGATTTGGCCGTGCGCATGGCGCTTTACCGGCGGATGAACAATGTTGAGAATGCAGACCAGTTGGAAAGCTTTGCCGCAGAGATGATTGACCGTTTTGGCAAATTGCCGGAGCCGACGGAAAACCTTATCAAAATCATCAAGATTAAATTAAATTGCGTGAAGGCCAATATCGCCAAAATTGATATGGGCGCGCGCGGTGCATTGGTTACCTTCCACAAAGATACATTCGAAAATGTTCAGGGCCTGCTCGGCTATGTTGACCGGTTGAAAGGGACCGCAAAAATACGGCCAGACCAGAAACTGATGATTTCCCGCGTTTGGCGTGATCCGCAATCGCGGCTTAATGGTTTAATTCAATTGTCAAAAGGCTTGGCGGCTATTGCAAGCAAAACCAAATAGCCTTGTGATTTAATCAGCGCGCATTGCAAATGCGATGAAATCCTTTGGGACCATTGCTCTGCCGCCCAAATAACCCTGATAATATTGACAGCCTTCTTGCCCCAGCAGATCGCGCTGCTCAATTGTCTCTACGCCCTCTGCTACCAGCTCCAAATTGAGCGCAAGGGCAAGCGCCACAACAGAGCGCACAATCACGCGGTCGCGCGGTGATCCGTCTATATCCGCGCTCATTGCACCGTCTAGTTTCAGATAGTCCAACGGCAGGGATTTAAGGTATAACAGGCTGGAAAAGCCGGTGCCAAAATCATCAATCGCAACGCGCATGCCCTGTTCGCGCAAAGCCGAACATAGCAATGAGGCGCGGTCTAAATTGCTAATCAAGTCGGTTTCTGTAATTTCTATGGTCAGGCAATATGGGCTAAAACCCGATTTGGCCAACAGTGCATCAAATCTAGCGCCAAAATCAGGTGCAGCAAAATCATGCGCCGTAAGATTAATAGACAGGCGCAAATCAGACAATGCGGCGGGCCATTTGGCGGCCTGCTGTAAAGCTTCAAATTGAATATATTCTGATAATGGCTGCATCAATCCGGCACGCTCTGCCACATTAAACAAAATAGACGCGCCCAATTCGCCCATCGCGGGGTGTTCCCAGCGCGCCAACGCCTCGGCACCTGTTAAATGGCCGCTTGCGATGGAAAATTGCGGCTGAAAGCGGATCACTACATCGCCATTTTCAATCGCAACCGCCAAATCATCTTCCAGACTGGCCGAGAATATCTGCGCTAGGTCACTGCCACGATCCGCCCATTTCACATGGGTTGAAGCATCGCTTTGGGCATGCTCAACCCCCGCAGCCAAACGTTTAACAAATTGATGAGCGGTTTCATCCTGCCGCCGCATGGCCAGGGCGATATTGGCGCTAAGCATGAAATTACTGTCATCGCCCAAGCTGCTATCACGCACCATAGTAACAATTTCATCGGCCATCCATTGCCATTTGGCGCGCTCGACAAGGTCATTGGCAACAAGCAGAAATCCATCGGCTGTGCGGTCCAAAGCAACCGAATGATCCAAAGAATCAGCAGCAAATAACAACAATTTCTGCCGCAATGCACTGAGCAGCATATCAACATTATTTCTGCCATGGCGGCTGTTCATTAACGGCAATTGCCCCAGAGAAATCAGCATTGCAAATTGGGCAGAGCCGTTGGTGATGGCCAGCTTCTCAATCAGTTTTGCCGGAACATGCACTGCAGAACCGGAAGAATTGCGCGCGGATTGTGTTCCACCCTGCTGAAGCGCCGATTGCAGCACGGATTGAACCCGCTGCAACCCGTCATCAACAAAAAGATGCAGCATTGTCGCTAATGGCAAATCTGCATCATTATTGTGACGCAATATAATGCGCGGCGCGCAGTGTGTGTCCGAAGACCGGCTATCAAGACCATTATCACCTTCTGGCGATTGGTCACCGAAAACCAGAATAAGGTCATGGGCTTCTTCAGAGCCAACAAATTCGCAGCCTGAAGCAGCCAAATGCTCTATAATTGAGTGATATTTTCCGTCTGTTAGGGACTGTTTGTCAGTGAGGGCCAGTCGAATTATGCTCACAATCTCTGCCCCTGCCCTAAATATAGCCAAAATTCATATATCTGCCGATGCTCGACATAATGTTGCTAACTTTCTATAAGTTATTGTGATTAATACAACATCACCGCTAGCAAAAAATAATATAATAAGCGGATTATAGGGGCCATAAGGGAAAGCATGAACAACATGGACAAAACGGCGCTTATAGTTTCGCCAACACCTGATGCCGAAGAAGCCGAAGGATTGCTGCGCAAAAAATATAATTGGTGCGATATGGAAGATGCCGAAACCGTTGTCGTGCTGGGCGGCGATGGCTTTATGCTGCAAGTGCTGCATATGATGCTTGATAATGGTCATATCTTGCCTGCCTTTGGTATGAACCTTGGTACTATCGGCTTCTTGATGAATATCTGGGATGGTAAATGCGACGATTTTGCCAAACGCCTGTCACGTACCAAGCCTTTTTCTGTTTCTCCCTTGCAAATGGTGGCGACAACAATCAGCGGAAAGACTGTTACCCAGCCTGCAATTAACGAAGTGTCTTTGCTGCGTGAGACGCGGCAAACAGCGAAACTTGAGGTATCGGTTAATGGCCATGTAAAGCTTAATGAGCTGGTCTGTGACGGGGTTTTGGTGGCCACTCCGGCAGGTTCCACCGCCTATAATCTCTCGGCCAATGGCCCTATCTTGCCCTTGGGTTCTGATATGCTGGCGCTTACCCCGATTAGCCCATTTCGCCCGCGCCGATGGAAAGGCGCGATATTGCCGGATTCATCGCGTATAGAATTTCGCGTATTGGAAGAGCAAAAACGGCCTGTCAGTGTGGTTGCGGACCAAAAAGAAATTCGTGATATTCAGCATATTTCTGTTGCTAAAGATGCTGAGCGGACACTGACCCTGCTATTTGATCCGGAGCATAGTCTGGATGATAGGATAGCAACCGAACAATTTGTTGTTTGAGCACTTGCCAAATAAAGAATCATGTTGCATATGGCTAATCGCTTCAGGGCAATCTGAAGCTGCTCCCCGATAGCTCAGTGGTAGAGCATTCGACTGTTAATCGAATGGCCGTTGGTTCGAACCCAACTCGGGGAGCCACTTTTTCCTAAATCATATTTGCTTTAGCCTAACCCTATCATAGCGATGGGCTACATCATCACTATTGGCCATATTATCGCTATGCTGAGCAGTTAGACGCCGGACCTGGGCTATTTTGCGCGACCCATTTCATAGCCATTTACCCCATTCACAGCATTAATCGCCGTAAATGGGGCATCGCTATCAAGTGTATTTCACTCGCCTGATATATATTAGGCTTATGCTATAGTGAAAAATCTCGGTGCTCTAACGCACCGCACCGTGACACTGTTTATATTTGCGGCCTGAACCGCATGGGCAAGGCGCATTGCGGCTGATATCCTGACCTGCATAGGGATTATCACCCGCAGGATTAGCGGCAGGCACACGCTGTTGCGGCGGCAATGTCGTTGAAACCAGCCCAAGACTACCGCCATCAATATCATTGCTGTTATCTTCACCAGTCAATGGATCAATATGCGTGGTCAGAAAGTCTGGAAGATCTGGTAATTCTGGCACTTCAGGCAGCGCCATGCGATAATCGCTGGTATGCACTGTGCGCGTTATTTCTTCGCGAATGGTGTCGAGCAGACGCTCAAACATGCCAAATGCTTCCTGCTTATATTCATTAAGCGGTGTTTTTTGAGCATAAGCGCGCAAGAAAACCACCTGACGCAGCGCATCCAGCGTTGAAAGATGCTCTTTCCAATTATGGTCAAGCACTTGGAGCATGATGGACTTTTGTATATCTTTCCAGATACCAGCATCCAGATCGCCAGTTTTCTCTTTCACCAGCTCAGCCGATAATGCGGTCAAACGCTCTTCAATAATTGGCTGGTCGAGCGTATCCTCTTCCATCCACGCATCAATATCCGGCTCCAGATCCAGCGTCGACTTCACCTTCTCTTTAAGACCGTCAAGATTCCATTGTTCAGGGTAGGAACCATCAGGGCAATTGTCATAAACAATGGCGGAAATGGTATCGAGACGCATATTCTCAATATCATCCTGCGCGGCATCACCATCCATAATTTCAGAACGCTGCTCATAAATAACCTTACGC
>CAZAHS010000189.1:0-4770 GCA_964484855.1 uncultured Sphingomonadaceae bacterium
TCCTTGCCGCCGCCGGTCGCGGTTGCGCCGCCGCCGCCGCCACCTCCGCCGCCACCTCCCCCTCCGCCACCTCCTATGGCAACGGCTTTTGATACCAGCACGGCAGAGTTTCGCCGTTCGGATGGCCCGGAATTTCATGGCGCGGTAACAGCATATGAATCAGGAGCGACCGGCGCAGGCGTTACCATTGGCGTGATTGATAGCGGCATTGATGTAGACGGTCCGGAATTTGAAGGCCGCATAAGCAGCTTTTCCGATGATTTTGCTGGTGATCGCGGCCTTGAAGATGAAGGCGGACACGGCACGGCTGTAGCCCAAGTGGCCACTGCAGCGCGCAACAATAGCGGCATATTGGGCATTGCCTTTGATGCCGAATTGCTGGTGCTGCGCGCAGATGTTCCGGGCAGTTGCACAGAGGTTGACCCTGATGATCCTGATGGCAATGGCTGCCGCTATAGCAACAGCGCTATCATAGCCGGGCTTGACCGCGCGGTTGAAGCTGGTGCGCGGGTTGTCAATCTTTCACTGGGCGGCGCCAATCCGCCGCAGCAATTGCGCGATGCCGTTAGCCGCGCCACCGCTGCTGGTGTTGTGGTGATTGTCGCGGCGGGTAATGATGGCGATAATCCTGATGTTGATGGCACACAGCCCGATATCTTTGCGCAAGGCCTTGCCGAAGCGGGCAATGGTCTGGTTATCATTGCGGGTTCCATTGATGATGAAGACGGCTTTTCGGATTTCAGCAACCGCGCAGGCGATTTCAGCGATATCTTCCTCTCTGCAAGGGGGGAGCGTATTTGCTGCCTGTTTGAAGATGGCGAATTGCTGGTCGAGGATGGTTTTGTAACGGTTTTCAACGGCACCAGCTTTGCCGCGCCGCAAATTGCCGGTGCGGCTGCGTTACTGGCACAAGCCTTTCCCAATCTTTCGGGTGAGGAAATTGTTGATTTGCTTTTGCTCTCTGCCCGTGACAGCGGTGCAAGTGGCACGGATGATGTGTTTGGGCGCGGTATATTGGATATTGCACAGGCATTTCAGCCACAGGGGCAAAGCGTAATTGCTGGAACCCGTATAGCCTTTGGCGCAGCGACCAATAGCGGCACAACGGGCGCGGCCAGCGGTGATGCAGGGGGGCTGTCTGCGGGATTTAATACCGTCATATTGGATAGCTTTAACCGTGCATTTTCGCTTGATCTTTCGCAATCGGTACAGAGCGCTGCTTTGCAGAACAGGCTAGCGCCAGCGCTTATCACCAATCAGCGCAACCGTGTCATTTCCGGCGGTGATACACGCATCGCGCTCAGCATCGCGCAGCGGCCAGAGGGTCAGGCTTTGGCCGACCGCCTAAAACTGTCTGGCATTGATGTGAACCGATCACCCATATTGTCAACCAGTCTGACCACACGGGTAAATGACAATACGCAAATCGCCTTTGGCTATCGCAGCAGCGCCAGCGGCCTAAGCGCTGATTTACAGGGGGTGGAAGAACCGGCTTTTCTGGTCGCGGATAATGTGCGGCGCGGGCTTGGGCGTGATGGCGGCGTTAATAATGCAGCCGCTCTGCGCCAGAAAATCGGTGCTTTTGGCATCACCACCAGCTTTGAAAGCGGTACAGCTTTTGCGGATAATCGCCGCCGCAATCAGCTTCTTAGCAATCCATCGCAATTTGCCGGGTTTAATGATCCCAATGCGCTCAACGCACTGAATGAAGATTATGGCTACCGCGCGGCGGCGATTGGCATTGATCGCTATTGGGCCAATATCGGCAAAGGTTTAAGCACCAGCCTGACCTTTAATCTGATTGATGAAGAGGCGACAATATTGGGAACGCAGCTTGATGCGCTTTTTGGTGCGCGCGGTGCGAACAGTATTTTTGCTGATGCGCGCTTTGCATTAAAGCTGGCAGGCAATATTACAATTGGGGGCGAATGGCGGCAAGGCTATACTAAGGCGCGCAATGGTGATTTGGTGACCAATGACGGGCGTTTGCTCAGCACAGCCTTTGCCTTTGATGTGCGCCGACCCAATGTGTTTGGCAGCGGCGACCGGCTTGCGCTACGCGTGTCCCAGCCTTTGCGGGTGAGCGATGGCAGCGTTGCATTTGCCCTGCCTGTTGGTTTTGATGTCGCCAGCCAGAGCGCGCTACAAGGTATTAGCCGGTTAAATCTGGCACCGCGCGGGCGCGAAATCGCTAGCGAGCTAAGCTATGGGCGGTTTTTGTGGAATGGCTATTTATCAACCAATGTCTATTTCCGCAGCCAGCCCGGCCATTTTCAGCAAGCGCCAGATGATATCGGCATTGCAGCGCGCTATAATGTGCAGTTTTAGGCGGGGCCGGTATAGGGGCCAATATTTAGTGTCGATATTTAGGGAGCACTGCTTAAATGGCGGCGCTAATGGGGCAAATTTGCTGCCATTCTAGGCGCACAGCCTCATCTTGCTCTTGATCGAAAAGCCGCGCCTTTTGTGCCTCGGCTGCCTCTGCATTAAGTTGCCATAAAGCCCAGATGGCCGCGCCGCGCACCATAGCGCTGTCATCTTTACACAGATTGCAAAGCGCGGGGACAAGGCGCTGCGCGGGGCTATTGCCCGCAGCGATGGCGGCATTGCGCACCATGCGTTCGCGGCCAATGCGTTTGATAGCAGACCCTGCAAAAACCGCGGCAAAATCGGCCTTGTCTAAGGATAAAAGGCTGTCCAAATCAGGCAGCACAAATTCTGCGCGGGGCAAAAAGGCGCGATTGCGCTGTGTTTCGGCGGCAAATTTATTCCATGGGCAAACCGCCAGACAATCATCACAGCCATAGACGCGGTTGCCCATAGCGGTGCGATATTGGTGCGCAATGGGTCCATCATGTTCGATGGTGAGGTAAGAGATGCATTTGCGCGCATCCAGCCTGTAGGGCGCGGTAAAGGCGTTTGTCGGGCAGATATCCTGACACGCTGTGCAACTGCCGCAATGGTCTGCGCCGGGCGCATCTGCGGGCAGTTCCATATCAGTATAGATCGCGCCCAGAAACAGCCAACTGCCATGGCTTTGGCTGACCAGATTGCTATGCTTACCCTGCCAACCCAAGCCCGCAAGCTGTGCCAAAGGCTTTTCCATCACCGGCGCAGTATCAACAAAGACTTTTATTTGTGGCGAGGGTTTCTTAGCCCCCGCCCCTTCAGGGGAGGGGGTTGGGGGTGGGGAATATCCTCTTGATGCAGTGCTTGTGGTGGTTTCTTCTCTCTCACGGCCAGTTTGCTGCGCAAACGCCTCCGAGGGGCGGCCTAACCGGCCGGCGGCCAGTCGACCTTGCGGGCCTACGGCCCGGTGAATATTATCCCTCTCACCGTCATTCTCTCCCTCACCATATTCCCCCTCATTTTCTACTATCCAGCGCGCCAATGCTTTCAGCGCTTTTTTCACCCATTTGTGATAATCGCCGCCCTGCGCATAGACGGAAATCAGCCCCTTATCGCGGTGCGCCAGATCATTGAGCGGATTGTGCGGCGGGGCGTAGCTCATGCCCAGCATGATGACGCTGCGCACATCGCTCCACAATGTTTGCGGCTGCATGCGTTCATCGGCGCGGCTTTCCATCCATGCCATATCGCCGTGACAGCCATCATCCAGCCATTGCTGTAAATGGACGCCAGTTGCGGCGTCAAGACGTGCCGGAGCGATGGCGATATCGGCAAATCCCAGCCTTTTGGCTTGCTGCGTCAGGGCATGGCGAAAAGCGGCCCCGTTTAACTTTTTATTGCGGTCTGGCACGCTAGAGCGCTATCGCAGGGAAAAGGTTCGCTGCAAGAGGTTTTTGCGCATTGGGCCAAATCATATTCAGGAGAGCGATCATTGCCAGACTATGCCATTGAGGCGCGCGGTCTTGTCAAGAATTTTGACGATTTTCGTGCAGTTGACGGAGTTGATCTAACGGTCCCGCAAGGCAGTATCATGGGTATATTGGGCCCTAATGGTGCGGGTAAGACCACCACTTTGCGTATGATATTGGGCATTATTGCGCCTGATAAGGGTTTCTGCCGCCTATTGGGGCATGAACGGCCCTTATCGGTTGCACATCAAGTGGGCTATCTGCCGGAAGAGCGCGGGCTTTATCCGGCTATGAAATCCTATGATGCTATTGCATTTATGGGCGCATTGCGCGGCCTGCCGCTAATCGAAGGGCGAAAGCGCGGGCGCGAATTGCTGGAAGAGGCAGGGCTTTCACACGCCATTGAAAAAGAGGTGCGCATGCTTTCTAAAGGCATGGCGCAAACGGTGCAATTGCTGGGCACCATCGTGCATAAACCGCAGCTTATCATATTGGATGAGCCGTTTTCCGGACTTGATGCGCTGAACCAGCAAAAGCTGGAAGGGCTGATTCGCGATCAGGCGAATAATGGCGTCACGGTTATTTTCTCCACCCATGTTATTGCCCATGCCGAACGGCTTTGTGAGGATGTGGCGATTATTGCAGGCGGCAAAGTGCCCTTTGCAGGCAAGGTTAGTGAAGCACGCGACCGATTGCGCCCGCAAGTGCGGCTGGAAACGCGCGCAAAAGAGGGCGCATGGCGCGCTGCATTGCCCGGTGATGCGCAGTGTGAGGGGCGTTATTGGAATTTCACACTGCCTGAAAGCGGGGTTGAGCCATTGCTAAAAGCGCTGATTGACGGTGAAGCAGGCATTGAATCGCTGGCGATTGAGCGGCCCGGCCTGCACGATGCTTTTGTGGCCATTGCAGGAGAGGCCGCCGCTGCCGAGCTGGATCAGCCGCAAGGAGAAGA
>CAZAHS010000190.1:0-4769 GCA_964484855.1 uncultured Sphingomonadaceae bacterium
GGCTGGATGTATTGGCGCAGCATATTATGGCGCGCGCCTGTGCCGGGCCATTTCACGAAGATGCCCTGTTTGCAGAAATCGTCTCGGCCCAGCCTTATGCACGGCTGCGCCGTGAGGAATATTTGCGCGCGCTCAGCTTTGTAGAAAATGGCGGCTATGCGCTCAAAGCCTATGATAAGTTTAAGCGGCTGCGCAAAGAAATAGGGGGCGATAATGATGGCGTGTGGCATTTGGTGCATCCGCGTTTTGCCGCGCAGCACCGGCTCAATGCAGGCATCATCATTGATGCGTCTATGTTGGATGTGCGTTTCAAAAATGGCCGCAAATTAGGGCGGGTGGAAGAGACTTTCGCTGCGCAATTATCACCGGGCGATACGTTTTTCTTTGCTGGAATGAGCCTGGAAGTCGAGCGCATTAAAGATATGGATGTGCTTGTGCGTGCGGCCAAAAAGGCAGCCCAGATACCCAGCTATATGGGTGCGCGCATGCCGCTGACCACGCATTTGTCTGACCGTGTGCGCGAAATGCTGACGGACCGTGCAGGCTGGGGGCGCTTCCCCGATGATGTGCGCGAATGGCTGGAGATGCAGGATTGGCGCTCGCACTTGCCGCAGCCAGGCGAATTGCTGGTGGAGACATTTCCGCACCGCGACCGGCATCATATGGTATGCTATCCCTTTGAGGGCTGGAATGCGCATCAATCGCTGGGCATGCTTATCACGCGCCGGATGGAAGAGCGCGGGCTGGAGCCGCTGGGCTTTGTCGCTAATGATTATGCGCTAGCGGTCTATGGCCTGAAACCCATTACCAATCCCGGCCCGCTTTTCTCTGCCGATATATTGGCCGATGAATTTACCAATTGGGTACAGCGCAGCTATTTATTAAAGCGCGCATTTCGTGAAGTGGCAGTGATTAGCGGTCTGGTCGAGCGGCAACATCCGGGCAAACGCAAATCCGGCAAGCAGGTCACATTCTCCACCGATCTGATTTTTGATGTGCTGCAAAAATATGAGCCGGACCATATATTGATGCAGGCGGCATGGGCCGATGCCCGGGCGCGGATGACGGATGTTGGCCGGCTGGGCGACCTCATGGACCGCGCGCAAGGCAGCATGGTGCATATCGATCTTGACCGCGTATCCCCCATGGCAGTGCCGGTGCTAACCATGATTGGCCGCGAAGCCGTACCGCAAGGCACTGCTGATGATAGCTTATTATTAGAAGCGGAAAGCCTAGCCGCTGCCGCAATGCGTGTTGATGATGCCGATGGCGCGTTATTCCAAGAATAAATATGCATATATTACAATATGTTAAAGATATTCGGCACAGTTTATCGCAATGAACCTCTTGAAAAATTACTTAGAGCACTAATATTTGCTGTACAATGAATATTGACGAACATAAAAATTTCGATTTTACTGCAAATGAAGCTGATATATCACCAAGGATAGACCAGATAAAAATTATGAATTTGCAAAACCAAATAGATGCCCAAATTGAAAAGGGCGCCAGTGAAAATACTGATAAAGATATAAATGCGCAGGACGTGCTATTTGTTCTGCGCCAGATCATCCATGCGACGGATAAACAATCGCGCAATATGGTGGGTAAGATCGGTATTACCGGCCCGCAATATGCCCTATTATGCGCCATTCGCGATTTAGGCGAGGTAACAACACGGCAATTGTCAGACCATATCAGCCTTACTCAGGCTACCGTGACGACAATATTGGACCGTTTGCAAACACGCGGCTTAATAGAACGCTATCGCAGTGAAAAAGATCGCCGAATTGTCCATTCGCGGCTCAGCGGTGACAGCAAAAAATTGCTAAAACAGGCGCCGAAACTTTTACAGGTACAATTTAGCGAAAAATTTGAAGCGCTCCCCAAAGCGCAGCAGCAAGATATTTTCAATAGTTTTGCCCAAGTAGCAAAATTTATGGGCGCAGAGAAAGAGGAGCCATCCTCCATGCTCATTGCCCCTGATGAGCCATCTGTCTGACCGGTAGTCGGTCATTTTATAAGCAGCTCGCCCCAAAAAATTAACAAAATAACGGCTTCGGCACCGCGTCTATCTGCGCGGCCAGCCTAGAGGCTATCAAGAAAGGATATTGTCCATGACAGTAACAGCATTAAATGTACGCAATGAAAATCTACAAACCAAAACCGGTTATACTGAGGCGCAGCAAACCGCGATTTCAGAGAAATTGGCCAAGGCATTGGCCTCAACCTATGTGCTCTATCACAAAACACAGGCCTTTCACTGGAATGTCACGGGGCCGATGTTCTACACCGTCCACAAAATGACGGAAGAGCAATATAAGGACCAAGCCAAAGCGATTGATGCACTGGCCGAGCGTATTCGTATATTGGGAACAGCCGCGCCCATGGGCCTAGCGCAATATATTGATAACAGCGTGGTCACAGATGCGCAGGATTTCCCCGCAACAGGCGAAATGCTGACAATATTGGCCGAGGATAATCAGCGCATAGCATCATTGATGCGCGATGCAGTGGCAACGGCGGAAGAGGCAAATGATGTCTATACCGCAGATATGCTAACGGCGCGTATCGGTGCGCATGAGGAAGCGGCGTGGATGCTCACCGCAACCGCCGCCAAATAACGGCAAATAAACATAATGTTATGAGCATTGGCCGCGCCCATAAATGTGGCGCGGCCCCTGCACACAATTTTTTCAAAGGACGGATAAACATATGCAAACTTATGGAAGCATAAGTCCAGAATTTAATGACAAGAAAAACAAGACAACCAACGAAGCGCGGCAAGGATATACCACCCGCCATCTGCGGATGATCCTTTATATATCGCTCGGCTTCACCATAATGGGCATGGCTTTGGTGGCGCTATTTTCTGATATTATCTGATTTTGTCCGTCCGACAAAACTGGCCGGCATCCTTCACACGGGGTGCCGGCCTTTTGTGTTTATAGACAGTTCGCTGTGTAATAGCCGATAATCATTGCGCATATGCAAATATTGCCAGCATGTGGGCGCTCTGATACTGTCCTTTACGGAGATTTCTATGCCAATATTATCTAGGTTTGACCTACAAAAGGCTGCCCTGACATTATCATCTGCACTGCTGCTATCTGCGGCTGCACCCGCTGCTAATGAAGCTACCAACACCACAGAAACGCCGCCAAATGGCACCATAATCGCCGAAGTGACCGACGAAACACAGGCAGCTGATGGCGCGGATATTGTGCCCATCATAGTGGACCCTGTTTACCGCATGACGGTGCCGGTGAATATAGATGGCGATGGCCCCTATAATTTCCTGATCGATACAGGCTCTGAGCGGACCGTTATTTCATCTGCCTTGGCGGGTAAGCTGGATCTGGAATTTGTGGAGCGGGCTTTGCTGCAAAGCGTTGCGGGCAACCGTGTTGTTGATACCGCCTATATTCCCGATCTTTCTTTGGGCAAGCAAAGCTATGGCGGATTAATTGCCCCGCTGCTGAACGCCAAAGATATTGGCGCAGAGGGCATAATCGGGCTGGACGGGCTTCAGGGGCAGCGCATTTTGTTTGACTTTCGCGTCAATGAAATCGCGATTGAGGATGTTTCTGAGGCTTCTAATAAAGGCTATGATATCATCGTGGTTGGCCGCCGCCGTTCGGGGCAGCTTATCCTGACTAACGCCACAATTTCTGATATTCCGGTGACGGTGGTGATTGATACCGGCGCGCAGACAAGCATTGGCAACCGCGCCCTGCAACGCAAATTGCGCGGCCGCCGGGCCAGAGGCATAGGTGACCCCACGCAATTAACCTCTGTGACAGGCCAGAACATCATGGCCGATTTGGGGATTGCCTCAGATTTCCGCGTTGGCCGCGCGCAATTTTCCCAAATCGGCATTGCCTTTGCAGATTCGCCAACCTTCAAATCGCTGGGCCTGGATAAAAAGCCAGCTTTATTTCTGGGCATGAGCGCCCTGCGCAAATTTGACCGCGTGGCGATAGATTTTAAGGCGCGCCGTATATTATTTGATCTGCCCAAAAATGCGCGGCGACTCCCATCAAATTACCGCTCTGGTTTTTAGGGAAGCTATTATCTCGCATTAAGCTATTTTCGGAAAAGTAACTATTGCATCGCCCTCTTGCCATGGCGCTTCTTTTTGCATGGCGGTTTTGAACAATTTGCTGGCCAAATGGCCCTTTAACCAGCCCTGCACATGCGGCAGGGGCAGATTATCAAACCAGTCACGATCATGATTGGCGAATTGGCGTATAAAAGGAAAGATGGCAATATCGGCAAAGCTGCGGCGTATCTTTGATGGCTGGCGCGGGCCAAAAAGCTGGCTGTGCGCGGGCGGCAGACCATGGCTGGCAAGCTGTGCCTCTAATGATTGCAAAAATGCCAGACCGGCGGCGCGGTGGGCCAGCGGGTCAACGCCTGCGCCCTGATTTTCATGCGCATAGCGGGTGTGATATTTATAGCGGTCCAAATCGCGTTTGAACGGCCCATCGCATTGGGCAATCATCTGCGCTGCGGCGTCTGCATATTCTGCGTTTTGCCAGCCTTCCGGATCATTTTGCGCCAAGGCCCAGCGCATGATGGCCAGACTTTCATCCAAAACGCTTTCGTCCAGTATATCGCTATTATTGAGCACCAGAACGGGCACGGTTGCCTTGGCGCTGGCGGCGATCATTTGGGCGGGTTTATTGGCCAGTTTCACCTCACGCAGCGCGCACATCTGGCCGCTGATAATCAGCGCCATTCGCGCGCGCATGGCATAGGGGCAGCGG
>CAZAHS010000191.1:0-4769 GCA_964484855.1 uncultured Sphingomonadaceae bacterium
ACCAGAGCTGACACCCAACCATAATAACAGAGCAGCAGAATATGACATGTTATAAAGAATCGCCCTCCAAGCTTGGCCCCTATCTACGCCAAAGAATTGAACATGAAATGAATTGCCGTTTCCATGCGCACATATAAACAGCATAAGCAGGATGATAAGCCGTTTGATAGTGCGGCTTTAAAATATTATATTGCGCATATTATGGGTTTGGCAACGGAGAAAAACCATCGCAACAGCAGCTAATGACATTGCCGCAAAATTGGCCAATGGCGCAGCACAGATTGCCGCTTTAGGCAAAGGAATAGATGCCCCTCATATTACTGTTGATGCCGATGATATTGCCCCATGGCTGACAGATTGGCGTGGCCGCTATACCGGCGCTGCTCTGGCGCTGGTTTCCCCGCGAAACACCGCGCAGGTGCAGCGGGTGGTTAAATGGGCAGCAGAGCATGATATTGCCATTGTTCCGCAAGGGGGCAATAGCGGCATGGTGGGCGGCGCGACCCCGGATGAAAGCGGGCATTGCGTGATTTTGTCACTGCGCAAAATGGCAAATATCCGCGAATGGGACAGCGATGGGCATAATGTTGTTGCTGATGCCGGCGTGGTTTTGCAAAATCTGCATGAGGCTGCTGCTGATAGGGATTTGCGTTTCCCATTGACCTTGGGCGGTAAAGGATCGGCCACCATTGGTGGGCTGGTTTCCACCAATGCGGGCGGCACACAGGTTTTGCGCCATGGCAATATGCGCGCGCTGGTTACGGGGGTAGAGGCTGTGCTGCCCAATGGCGCGGTTTTTGACGGGCTGAAAGCACTGAAAAAAGACAATCGGGGTTTTGATCTTAACCAATTGCTGGTTGGCGCAGAGGGCATAATTGGCATTGTAACAGCGGCACGGTTAAAGCTGGTGCCGCAGCTTATAGACCGCAGCGTCATATGGGCAGGGGTGAACAGCATTCAGGATGCGCGCAAATTGCTGCTGCATTGCCAGGCCATATGTAATGACGCTGTTGAGGGTTTTGAGGTTATACCGCAAACCTGTCTGGACGCTGTATTGCGGCATATTCCTGGCACACGTTCACCATTGGACAAAGCGCATAATTGGTATTGCCTTATCGAATTGGTGCGGGACCATGCGCATAAGGAAGAACCATCAAAGCTGGCTTTATCATTGATGGAAGAGGCTTTTGACAAAGACTTGGCGCAGGATGCCGCTATTTCGGCCAATGAAGCGCAGGCAGAAGCATTTTGGAAATTGCGCGATTCTATTTCAGAGGCGGAGCGCGCATCCGGCCCTGCTGTGCAGCATGATATTAGTGTGCCGGTTAAGGATATGCCGGATTTTGTAAGTGAAGCCATTCCCGCCGTTGAAAAGCAATTTGCCGGAACGCGGGCCATTGCCTTTGGCCATTTGGGTGATGGCAATGTGCATTTTCATGTAATTGCGCCAAGCGGTAGCGATGCCGAAAAATGGTATGCTGATGACAGTAAGAAGATCAGCGAGTGGGTGTATCGCCTTGTTATGCAATGGGGCGGCTCTATTTCGGCAGAGCATGGCATTGGCCAGATGAAGCGCGATATATTGGCGCAGCTTGATAGCCCTGCGCGGTTATATGCGCTGCGCGCCATTAAACAGGCAATGGACCCGCAGAATATTATGAACCCTGGAAAACTTGTCTAACGCTAGGCGTTAGGGACTATAGATAAGCTTATAGCGCTTGCACCTTTGGCCAAGACTGCGTAATGGCTGGCAGAAATATAGTAGTTTTTCGGAGAATAATAATGGCTAGTGCGCCGCAACCTACAAATCTGCCGCTTTTTTATAAAAATCTTGTGCCGCTGAACAGCAAAGAGCACGCTACATGGAAAGCGCGTATGATTGACCGCGCTGACTTTTTGAAAACGCAGCACGCTGTTCCTTTGACAGCCGAAGAATTTCCGCAAGCGCAGCGCCATTATCCGATTATTTTTTCTGCTGGTGAAAAGCCTGTTCCTTTGGCGCTTATGGGTCTGAATGAGGGCGTCAACGTCTATATGGACGATGAGGGCAAGATGAAAAATCAGGTCTATGTACCGGCTTATATTCGCCGTTACCCATTTTTGCTGGCGAAATTGCGCCCTGAATCGGAAGAATTATCATTGTGCTTTGACCCGGAAGTGGGCGCCATTGGTGAATTTGAAGATGGCGAACCTTTGTTCAACGAAGATGGTACGCCCGCCGATGCAACAAAGCAGGTTCTATCATTTTGTGAGAATTTTGAGCAAGCCGGCACGCGTACTGCGGGTTTTGTGCAAGAGCTTCAGCGGCTTGACCTGTTGATGGACGGCGAAGTTTCCATTCAGCAAGTTGGTAATGACAAGCCATTTGTCTATCGCGGTTTCAAAATGGTCAATGAAGAAAAATTGCGCGAATTGCGCGGCGATGAATTGCGCAAAATGAACCAAAATGGCCTGTTGCCACTCATTTATGCGCATCTCTTTTCTTTGCAGGTGATGCGGGAAATTTTTAGCCAGCAAGTGGCTGAGGGCAAGGTACCGCAAGTTACTAACGCACCGGTCGCCTAAATTTTAGACAGATATACGGATTAAAAACGGGTCGTAGCCATGGGTTGCGGCCCGTTTTTGTGTCAGCGCACAAAGGGCTTTGCTATGCTTGTGCCAGCATGGCCCGTGTAAAATTGCTAAATAGTCGCCATATTTGTGGTAGCGCCTTGCGTTCAAAAAGTGGTCCGACAATATCTTCAAAAGCATCGCGCTGGCCGTGCATAGCGCTGCGCATCATCTGGCACATAATTGCCTCATCGCAAGTCACAATATCGCTACAGGGCGGCGCAATGATAAACGGTCCCTCCCATGCAGTGTTTAACACTGACATTAGCCGGTGAAGATGCGCGGCAAGGGTCATGGATCCTAAGCGGCTGGCCAAAATTTGTGTTGTGTTCAGGCCCTTTTGTCCTGCGATGACACCAAAGCGAAAGGCCAATAATATGCGCACTTCTTCCGGCGAATATGCGCTTAATTTTACGGTATTTTGATAAAATTCAATGCGCAAGGGATCACTGGTCAAGCGGTCATCCTGTAATATATTATCCGTTTGTGATGCTTCATTTCCATGCGTCATTATAGGCTCCTTTGTTGCTAACAGTGCCAAGGTAATGATAATCATTATCAATAGCAAGTGTTGAGTAAGGATTTTGTCTATAATGTTAGTGCCGGAGCATAGGGCACACAAAATTGCTGCCTGAAATAATGGATAGGCGCTCATTGCCCAAAAGAGCTTATGCGTTGCTTATCATAGCTTTACAGTGCCCTATGTCGGGCAGAATATATAGCGGTTCAGCGGTTCAGGGGGGGCGGGGCGCAAATGCCCTTATTCTGCCGCCTGAACCTTTAAATAGGTGCTGGCATAATCATGCGCCAAATTTGCCATATCCAGCAATAATGATTGCATCTGGTTAATGCCATTGGCCGGGTCGCCATGGCTATCAAGATAAAGCGCGCGATCAAATTCAATCTGTATAGCCTGAATATTATTTGGCCGGTCCGCATGACGGTTCAAAACATATCCCCCCGCATAGGGCTGGTTATGGCCGACATGCAGGCCATAGGCACGGGCTATACGTTCCAAAGCGTTCATCAATGCAGCATCGGCGCTATTGCCATTACGGTTGCCCAGAACGATTTGTGGGCTGGTATTTTGTGCGCCCCGCGTTTTGGGCAGGCTGGGCATGGAATGCACATCCAGTAATATCGCGCAGCCATCGCGATTATGCCGCGCCATTAGCTGGGCAGAGAGCGCATCATGATATGCGCCATGTGTCATTGCTATGCGCTGCTGCACATCGCTCCATGGCCAAGCTGAACGCCAAATCTCTCCATAGCCGGATAGGCGGCTGGGGATTAAGCCTAGGCCAGCATTGGATTTCATATTGTCTGGCATAGTGCGCTGTGCGGCCAAACATGCTTTGCGCTCTGCCCATGGCATTTGCGTGATATATTGGAAATCCAGATCAATTGGCTCACGGTTAAGGTCTATCCATGCGCGCGGTGCACGGGCGATAATGGCATCATATCCCTGTTTTAACGCTTGCGTGACCAGCAGATCGGCATAGCGATCTTCCAGCTTTAACAGTGCATTTTGCGGCAGCCGTGAATTGCGCAAAATATAATTGGGGTAATCGCGCCCCGCATGCGGAACGGATAAATATACAGGCGATGTGGGCCTTACACCATCACCATCTGGCGCAGATGCAGCGCGCAGCCAAAAGGCTTCATGATTGGCAAAGTGGCTGGATATAGGGGCTGAAAGCATGAAGTTATAACATATAAGACTGGTCTGAGGCGTTATAAATGGCTGTCCGCATTCCCAATGTAAAGGGTTCAATAGATGCGCTTAACAGGTCTGATCGGTAAGTTAATTGGTAAAGAGGCTGGAAAATTTTAACGTCTCATGGCTATAGTGATACATAGCATATAATGCAGTGCATGAAACATGCCTGTAATTTAGGAAAATGGTGCACTGATGAATCGAATTTTATTGGCCGAAGATGAACAGGCAATGCGCGCATATTTGAAGCGCGCGCTGGAAAAGGCCGGTTATGAAGTGACGGATGTGGACCGGGGAACTCATGCTGCGCCGCTGCTAGAGCAAGATGAGTTTGACCTGCTGCTAACAGATATTGTGATGCCGGAAATGGATGGCATAGAATTAGCGCAGCACTGCGCAAAAGTGGCGCCGCGTACCAAGGTGATGTTCATTACCGGCTTTG
>CAZAHS010000192.1:0-4716 GCA_964484855.1 uncultured Sphingomonadaceae bacterium
GTGCTGGAGGAATATGAGCGGGCCGTCGCGCGCGGCGCCAAAATCTATGGTGAGGTAACCGGCTATGGCATGTCTGGAGATGCCTATCATGTAACCGCGCCGCACCCTGATGGTCTGGGCGCGCAGCTTGCTATGGAAATGGCATTGAAAAAGGCTGGATTAACATCGGGCGATATTGATTATGTCAATGCGCATGGCACATCTACCATGGCCGATACTATTGAGCTGGCCGCGGTTAAGCGCGTATTGGGTGATAATCTGGGCGGCGCTTCTATGAGCAGCACCAAATCGGCCATTGGCCATTTGCTAGGCGGTGCAGGGGCTGTAGAAGCGATTTTCTGTCTGTTGGCCATGCGTGACCAGATTGTACCGCCAACATTAAATCTTGATAACCCTGATGATGGCACAGAAAATGTTGATCTGGTGCCGCACACAGCCAAGAAACGCGAAGTGCGCGCTGTTCTTAATAACAGTTTTGGCTTTGGCGGGACCAATGCCAGCCTGATTATGCAGGCTGTTTAAGCAATATGGTGCGCCGCATTGGATTGTTGATTGTGGCTATGTCCGTAATTGGTGTTTTGCTGATTGGCGGCAATTTTGTTTATGGGTGGAGCGCTAAAGGCCCGCTGGAAACAGAGACGGAATTTCTGTTGCCAGAAGGCTCAAGCTTATCCAGCGCCGCAGCTCTTTTGGAAGAAGAGGGCGCTATATCGTCTGCTGAAAGCTTCCTCAATCGCGCTAAGATACTGGGCGGCAATGACCCTATAAAAGCCGGTGAGTTCAGCCTGCCTGCAGGGGCAAGCAATTCGGATATTTTGTCTATTTTGCAAGGCGATGACTTTGTTACGCGGCTTATCACCATCCCTGAGGGCATGCCCAGCATTTTAATCCATGAAAGATTAATGGCCGAACCGCTTTTGACCGGCGAGATAGATATTCCGGCAGAAGGATCGGTTTTGCCCGAAAGCTATGCCTTTGAACGCGGGGAAAGCCGCGCCAATGTGGTAAAGCGCATGCAGGATGCGATGCGCAATGTGCTGGATAATGCGTGGAAGAATCGCAAGGACGATATCGCTGTATCCAGCCCGCAAGAGGCGGTTATATTGGCCTCTATCGTTGAAAAAGAAACAGGCATAGGTTCTGAACGCCGCAAGGTGGCGGGGCTATATTCCAACCGGTTAAAGCGCGGAATGCTGCTACAGGCAGACCCGACAGTCATTTATCCGGTGAGCAAGGGCAAGCCGCTGGGCCGCAGAATTTTGCGCTCTGAATTGAACGCTATCAATGATTATAACACCTATACAACGGTTGGCCTGCCCAAGGGGCCGATTACCAACCCCGGGCGTGCATCTATTGAAGCGGTTCTAAACCCTGAAAAGACCAAAGTGCTGTTCATGGTTGCAGATGGTACGGGCGGCCATGTCTTTGCCGAAACCAATGCTGAGCATGAAAAAAATGTTGAGCGCTGGTTCGCTCTGCGCCGTCAGCGCGGCGAGATAAAATAACCGCCATCAGCTTATGATATTGTCCGGCAGATATTTGGCACGCTGATGATGGACAGGCGGCCCATCATATTAACGGCAAAAATGGGCGATCAGGATTTCGCTTATACCAACCGTTTGCGCCGCCAATTTTATCCGGCTGAGCGCAATCAGGTGCCTGCGCATATTACGCTTTTTCGCCATTTACCGGGCCATGCTGAGGCAGAAATAACGGGTCTTATGCGCGATATAACCGCGCAATTGCGCGCGCCAAAGGCTATGTTGGCCGATATATTAAAGCTTAGTGGCGGCGTTGCCTTGCTGGTTGAAAGCGAGGAGCTGCGGGCCATAAGGGCGGCAATAGCTGAACATTTTCATGGTCTGCTAACCCAGCAGGATCAAGGGCATCCGCGCATGCACATTACGATACAGAATAAGGTTAAAACCGATTTGGCCAAACAATGCTATGCCGCAGTTTTAGAGGGTTTTCAGCCGCGCCCGCTGGCGATTATCGGCCTGCAAAGCCACCGCTATGATGGCGGCGCTTGGGAGGATCTGTCGGCAATGCGCTTTCGCGGTAAATATGGACCTTTTGACTAGGGTCAGGACCCTAGGTCCAGACGCTAGGCCCAATAATGCCCATCACTGATTAAGCCAAGCCAACCTCTTTAAATGGAATATCTGTGTTGGCGAGCTGTTCGGCATCCAATATATCGCCATTTTCTATCAGCTTTTTGCCCTGCACATAGTCTTTTGTGCGGTTGACACAATCAACGGCAATCACTTTGCCATCAAGCCGGTAAATCACGGAAAAGCTGTTGCTGTCAGGGTCGCCGCGACAAATTTCTTCGTCATAACCCAGTGAGAAGCCGATAGTTTGCAGCTTGATATCATATTGGTTCGACCAGAACCATGGCACAACATTATAAGGCTGGTCCTGACCGCATATATGGCCTGCAACAGTTTTTGCCTGATCGTGCGCGTTCTGCACTGATTCTAGGCGGACATGCGCGCCATTGGCATATCTGTTAGCATGGTTGGCGCAATCGCCAATGGCATAAATATCGGGCAGGTTGGTGCGGCACATATCATCGACATCAACGCCATTGCCCCCCATTGCACCTTCAGCCAGCAAAGGGCCTGTTTCTGGAATGATGCCAATGCCAAAGACCACCATATCGGTTGGCAGGCTGGTGCCATCTTCTAATATGATGGACGTTGCATTGCCATCATCATTAATAACAAATTTCTCCGCCTTGGTGCTCATGCGGAAGGTAACGCCATGATTTTCATGATATTGGCGGAAATAATCGGCAATATGCTGGCCTGAAACACGGCTGAGCAGACGGTCCTGCAATTCAATAATATTCACAGACTTACCGGCTTTCGCAGCAACAGCCGCAACCTCCAGACCAATATAGCCGCCGCCGATAATATTGATATTTTCCGCCTCGGGCAACGCATTACGGATAGCATCGGCATCGCGTTTTTGGCGCAATGTGAAAACATTGCGGGCATGGCTTCCCGGGCAATCCAGCATGCGCGGCGCACCGCCTGTCGCCCATACAAGCTTATCATATGCCAATTGCCTATCATCAGACAAAGTGATCATATTGCCCATAGAATCAACACGGCTGACACGTGTGCCGGTCAAAATATTAATATTACGCTCTGTCCAAAATGCTTCGGGCCGCATTGCCATACGGTCAAAAGATTTATCACCAGAGAGATATTCTTTTGATAAAGGAGGCCGCTCATAGGGGTTATGCGGCTCATCACCAATCATGGCGATGGACCCTTCAAAACCCGCCTGACGTAGCGCAATGGCCGTCTGTGCGCCGCCATGGCCTGCGCCGGCAATAATGATATTGTAACTGTCCATTTGCGTGCCTACCCTGTTAGATAGGTACAATACAGTCTTTGATTATCGGCTGACAAGGCAATTATCGTCAAAAAATGTGACACGCCCAGTGGGCTTTGTGTTGACCATTGGCCAGAGCGCAATTATAGGCCGCACTCTAGTGAGACAGGGAATAAGAAATTTCTATCAATCACTATTGTGGCGGAGTAGCTCAGTTGGTTAGAGCAGTGGAATCATAATCCATTTGTCGGGGGTTCAAATCCCTCCTCCGCTACCAATTTTCTTTATAATTCAAATTATTAGAAAATCATTATTTTCCCTATAAGGCGGTTTACACTTTACCTTAAGCTTTTGATTTGCTTGTTACGCTCAAAAATTGGGTTTGATCGGTGTTAAATTCCAGACACGATGTAAATAATTTTTAACATTTTCCTCGCAATGTAAAGAGGTTCTTACATTGCAAAGGAATGATTTCGTGCCGAAAACCTATTCACAAAAAATGTCGCGCCGTTCGATCGCGTTAGTTGCCATCACCTTGGGTACCGCGTTTGTTGCAAAAGCAGCAATGCGCGAATGGGGCGGTGATGATGGGGGCTGGCTAGCATTTGGTCTTACTTTCTTTACATTTTCTTTGGTCTTCTTGCTTGGTGGTAATTTCTGGAGATTACTTGACGATATGCAGCGCCAAGGACAAGCAATAAGTTGGTATTGGGGCAGTATAGCAGGCATTGCTTTGGCCGCTTGCTTGATTGCGGCAACGGGCAAGGCACAGAGTGAATTCATGACAGGCGTTGGAACGCTCGTTATACTGCAGTTAATATGTTCCCTGCTGTTACATATATTCTGGTGGTTTAAGGGACGGGGATATAGCTTCCGGTCAAGCGAATGAAAAATGATTTGCGCGCATACCGTAAGGCGCGAGGACTAAGCCAGCTTGAACTGGCGGATGCGGTCGAGGTAACGCGGCAGTCCATCATCGCGATGGAAGGGGATAAATATGATCCCTCACTGCCGATGGCCTATCGTTTGGCTGCATTTTTTAAGGTGCCGGTTGAAGAGCTTTTTCAAAACCCATGGACTGCAAAATAAGGCTTTAGCGACATCTATTTCAAGATATTTTGCAGTGCCGGCCTAAAGCGCAAAAAAATAAGATATAGCCGTTCCAGCACTCGCAAGACTATGCCATTTCTGGCAATTAGTCCTAAAGGCCGCAATAAGGGTATGGCGCGCCACATGGCCGCAAAGGCGGCTGCGCCAGATAGCAATTGACCATTTTCAGATGCGTGAAAACGCGCCAATAGTTCCGCGCGGTCCAAAGGGCATTGCTCGGCGTCGCCTTTGGCAACGTCTAAAAATTCTATCGCGCCGCTTTTG
>CAZAHS010000193.1:0-4670 GCA_964484855.1 uncultured Sphingomonadaceae bacterium
ATTGGCATGCAGACCAGCCGCACGGGCCAGACCGGCACGACTCATCTGGCCGGAATTAACAATATCGGAAATGCGGTCAATAAGCGGGGTTTGCACAGGGCTTTCTCCAACAGACTAGATGTGATGTTGGCAGGCCGCATATCACATCAAAATGTGAAAATCTAGTGCGCGCAAGTGATTATTTCGCCATATGTGCCTGCATCCGCTGCAAATAGCGCGCCAATACATCAATTTCCAAATTAACCTGCTGTCCAGCGACCCAAAGATGCGCATTGGTCATCTGGGCGGTATGCGGTATGATATTGAGCGTGAAAATGCTTGCCTTATCGCCATCTTCCACGCTGTTTACGGTCAGCGATATGCCATCCACAGTGATCGAGCCTTTGGCCGCAACAAAGGGTGCGATGCTGTCTGGCATAGAAATCACAATATGGTGTGAACCGCCCACAGCCTCAACGCTTTTAATCGTGCCAACCCCATCAACATGGCCAGTAACAATATGGCCGCCCAGCTCATCACCCACTTTTAGCGCGCGCTCTAAATTAAGCTTAGTTCCGGCAGTGAACATATCCGCCGCAACGCAGGATATTGTCTCGCCCGACACATCGACTGCGAACCAATTGCCCTTATCATCCGCGCCTTTGTCCACCACCGTTAAACACACGCCCGAACAGGCAATGGACGCGCCCATATCAACGCCATTAACATCATAAGCGGTGCGGATGATGAGGCGCATATCGCCGCGCTGCTCCGCGCTTTCAATCGTGCCAATATCGGTAATGATGCCGGTAAACATGGCGCTTCTCCCCTAAATATCTTTGATGCGCCAATAGCGCTCCATATGGTCCTTGCCAAGCATGCGGCTATCGATCAACTGCCATTTGTCATGCGCATCGCCCAAGCCGCGCAGACCAATATCGCCAAGCGCGGCGCGGCCTTTGCCCAATATTATCGGCGCGCGGTAAATTACCAGCTCATCAATCAAATCTTCAGCCAAAAACGCCGCCGCCGCACCTGCGCCGCCCTCCACCATCATATTATAGGCATCGGTCATAACGCCTATTTTGGCGGGATCGCTGACGGTCAACCAGCCCTCACCATGCTGCGCCTCTATCGCGCCTTGCCGCGTTAGCACAGCGCGGCGCGGGCTGCGCATTTCTAGACCAGGCAGACGCACATTAAGGCGCGGCCTGTCATGGCGCAGTGTTTCGCCGCCTACCAAAATCACATCATGGCGCGTGCGCTGCGCATGGCCATGAGCGCGCGCCTCATCGCCAGTAATCCATTGGCTCTCCCCATTGGCCAGCGCAATCTGCCCATCCAAAGATGTGGCGAGTTTCAGCATGATATGCGGACGGCCATAAAGCTGCCGGCTGATATATCCAGCCAGATGACGCTGCGCCAATTCAGCGCAAATGCCGCTATCCACTCTTATGCCAGCCGCCTCTAGCCGCTTAATGCCTTGCCCCGCAGTGCGTTTATCAGGGTCGGTGAGCGCGATGATGATGCGGCGCGGCTTTGCCGCCACCAACAGATCAGCACAGGCGGGGCCGCGCAAGCTTTTGTGCGCGCAAGGCTCCAGCGTCACATAAAAATCACAGGCGGAAAAATCGCTAAGCCCCGCGCGTTTTGCAGCAGTGATAGCAACAGCTTCTGCATGGGGACGGCCACCCTCAGCCGTAACACCGCGCGCCACTAAGACGCCATTTTGCACGATCAAACAGGCAATGGCGGGATTGGGCCGTGCCAAAATCGCGCTGCGCCCCGCAAGCCGCAAAGCCGCCGCCATCCAGCGCTGGTCCCCGCCCTCATCAACGGACCCATTAGCCATGATAGACGGCGCGGCTGCGCTCACTCTTCGTCCACATCAACGCCGCTGGCTTCTGCCAAACCCCGGTAAAAGCCTTTAATTTCCTCCGCTGTTTCGCGGTTGCGCCGAAATGTCTCTTCGCGCTCTGCAAGATTTTGGTCAAAACGCGCCTGTTTCGCGGCATCACTTTCATCAAGCGGCGGCAGATCGACATAATCAATCTCATATTCGCGCGGCTCAATACGGAAATTAGATGCCTGACCCAAAAAGCCGCCCAATATGCACACAGTGAGCGCTCCGGCCAGCGCCAGAAAGCGGATGCGGTAAGGGCTATCCCATTTCAGCATCGCCCATAAATCATTTACGGCCCCGCTGGGCGAGATGCGATTCCAATAGCGGATGCGCTCGGCCGGCATATGGTGCCGCCGCGCCTCACGCTCGCGCGTTTGAACGGGCTTGTTTTCCGGCCCTTTTCCTGCGGTTTTATCAGATGGGTGACTGGTCATACACCTTATATAGTCAGCATATTAGGCCGCGACCAGTCCCGTTTTTATACCATCCTTTTTAGGCCTTTTTTCAGAGCCTATTTAGCGCTCGCTTATGGTGAAATTGACGCTGACCGTCATCCATTGCTCAACTGGCTTGCCATCACTGGTGGCCGGGGTAAACCGCCATTTGCGCAAAGCATGACGCTCAGTCGCGCGGTAAAATGCCGGGTCAGTGGCGGAGACCTGCTCTATCGCCTTAGCGCGGCCATTGGTGCCGACCAGCACGCGCACCGTCACCTTGCCCTCTATCCCTGCGCGCAGCTTGCCGGTTGGGAAATTGGGCTGAAATTGCCGCGCATATTTCTGGTCCAGTTTTGGCTTAACCAGCAAAGGTTCTGGCGTTGGAATGAAAACGGGTGCTACTTCACCGCCTGCGCCGCCCAATATGTCATCCCCCGTGCCTATAATAGGCGTGTAGGGAACAGGTTTATCAATAATTGTTGGCCCCACATCATCAAAAATCTGCGGCGTTTCAAAAATAGGCTTGGGCGCGGTGAGTGTCGTGTCAGGCGGCGTATCCACCACTTTTTCTATCGGTTTGGGTGCAGGTGGCGGCGGTTTCACAGGGTCCGGTGTAATATCAATAAGCTTCACCCTTTTGTCCGGCGTGTCATCAACAATAATCGCTGTCGGGATTAACAGCAATGCCGCTATTCCTGCGCCTTGCAGGCAGGCAGCAATAACCGCGCCGCGTATCTTATCCTTGCCATTACTGCCAAAGCCGCTGCTTTCTCCATAATGCTGTGTAGCAAAAGCCATAATCCTATCTCCTAAACATCATCCCACTGGCCGCGATTTGCTTATCTTGTGTTTTGCCAGTTATGTTATACTATTACTAAAGTAAAGAGAGTCAAGCTTTCCGTAGCGGAAGATGTGATTGGAAGTTTGGCATCAAGACGAAACACCGCCAAGAGGTAGGCAAAATACTGTCAAAATAGCACTTGCCCTAAACACGCTCAATGGGCTGCGCACATATGCAGGGTCGGTGACGTTTTAGTGCTAATATTGGTCTATTATTGCGCTGCACGCTCCAACCGGCGCAGCGCGGCATCGCGGCCCAATATGGGCAGCAATTCGCTCATATCCGGCCCATGGCTCTGTCCGGTCAATGCTTGGCGCAGCGGCATGAAAAGACTTTTGCCCTTGCGGCCCGTTGCTTCTTTCAGTGCGGACGTCAATTCGCTCCATGCCTTATCAGACCAGCTTTGCGCGGCCAGCATGTCATGCGCGGATTGCAGATATGCGCGGTCCTCATCTGAAAATTCGGGCAGGTCAATCGGCCCTTCGACAATCGCCCACCAATCAGCCACCTCGCCCAAATGGGCGATATTGGGGCGAATGGCATGCCAAGCATCACTATCTATCGCAGCGGGCAAGCGGTCTTTCACCGCATCATGCTCCAGCTTATGCACGATCTGCGTGTTGAGCCGCGCCAAATCTTCAGGATCAAATTTCGCAGGTGCGCGGCCAAAACGCTGAAAATCAAAACTTTCTATCAGCGCCGCCATATCGGTTTCGGGAATCACCGGATCACTGGTACCCAGCCGCGCCAGCATGGCCAGCACTGACTGCGCCTCAATATGCTGCTCGCGAAATTCGGCCACGCCCATTGAGCCAAGCCGCTTTGACAATTTGCCCTCTTTGCCCATTAACAATGCGGTATGCGCAAATTCCGGCACTTTTGCGCCCAATGCTTCAAACATCTGAATCTGCGCCGCGGTATTGGCGACATGGTCCTCCCCGCGCACCACATGGGTAATGCCATGATCGGCATCATCAATGGTAGAGGGCAACATATAAAGCCATGAGCCATCGGCGCGGCGAATCACCGGATCAGAAAGTGCAGGCGGCTCAAAACGCTGCAATCCGCGCACCAGATCATTCCACTCAATGCGCGCATCATGGTCAAGCTTGAAGCGCCAATGGGGGGCGCGGCCCTCTGCCTCATAGGCCGCCACTTGGCCTGCACTATCATTCAGCGCACCGCGATCATAAACCGGCGCAAGGCCGCGCGAACGCAGCACTTTGCGTTTCAGATCCAGCTCCTGCGCAGTTTCATAACAGGGGTAAACACGGCCACTGGCTTTCAGCTTGTCAAACGCTGCTTCATAAGCATCAAAACGCTCTGACTGGCGGAAGCTGCTATCCCAATTCAGGCCCAGCCACTGCAAATCACGCTTAATGCCCTCAACATATTCCTCTTTGGAGCGTTCAGGGTCGGTATCATCAATACGCAGCACAAAATGGCCGCCAGATTTCTGCGCCCACATCCAATTGTGCAGGGCGGTGCGGATATTACCGATATGAAGATG
>CAZAHS010000194.1:0-4666 GCA_964484855.1 uncultured Sphingomonadaceae bacterium
ACAAGTTCAAAAACCATGCGATAGCCATGCTGCTCGCTTTCCATCATCCCGCCATAAAGCATCTGGTCAACCCAGTCATTGCCGCGCCCAACCGACCAATTGTCCAATGTGCGGGCGCGATCATTAATGGCGAGGATAAGATAGGAACGATTGCCGCCCATGCGCCGCGCCGCGATATTGGGCACATAACCCAGATCATCAATCGCGCGGCGCACCTTTTTCTGCACATTGGCGGTGACATTGGGCGCATTATTAACGACACGCGAGACGGTTTGATAAGACACGCCCGCAGCTGAGGCGACATCCTTTATCGTTATTGATTTTTTGCGCGAATTATTTTGCAATATTCCGCTCCTGCTAAAATATAACCTGTGACTTTTTCGCCGCACTTTTTTGCGCGGGCTCGATAAATCATTACGCCAACATACCTTAAATAACGCAAAAGGCTAGTGAATTTGTGAACGTTCACTTTTTTATTGTGAACGTTCACAAATGCAGATTAATATTAGTTGTTGAGAGTGGTTTTGAAAAATCACCACATAAAAGGGGATATCTAAATGAAGGTACTTAGCCTTGCGCTATTGGGCAGCGTCGCGTCTGCCGCACTTATACAACCAGCATTTGCACAAGATACTGCACCGGCAACGGAAGAAGATTCGCAGCAGACCGAAAATGACAATGACGAGATTATTGTCACCGCTGAACGGCGCGAACAAAGCCTGCAGGATTTTGCCGGCACGATTTCTACATTTACGGGCGATGAGCTGCGTTCCATCGGTGTGCAGAATATTACCGATTTGCAAGCCAATGTTCCCGGCCTGTCTATTGCCAATGTTCAGGGCAATATCGAGGTTTTCATTCGTGGTATTGGTAGCACCAATAACACAGAAATTGGTGATCCGGCGGCTGCTTTCCATTTTGATGGTGTTGTTATCCCTCGCCCGCGCGGCATTGGTTCGGCATTTCATGATATTCAGCGGGTTGAGGTCAATACCGGCCCGCAGGGCACCATTCGTGGCCGCAACGCAACGGCAGGCTCTATAAATGCTATTACCATTAAGCCGGGTCTGGGCGTTTTTGATGGTTCTATTGAAGCTGAATATGGCAATTTCAACCACCAGTCGCTGCGCGGCACTTTGAATATTCCATTGGCGGATAATTTAGCGGTACGTTTCTCTGGTCTCTATCTCGATCATGAAAGCTATTATGACAATGTTGGTCCTGTTCAGGGCATTGATGTTGCAGAAGCAGAGGAAAATCTTGCTGGCCGCGCGCAGCTTTATTGGGAGCCAACAGACCGCTTATCCGTTTTGGTCGCCGGCGAGTATATTAGCGAAACCGGAACCGGCTATACAGGCTCTAACTTCGCATTGCCGCTGGGCGTTGCCGAAGATTTGTCAGAAATTGAAGGCCGAGAAGTCACTCTGGACGAAATCGGTATTGGCGACCCACGCGATGTTATTGCGCGCGGCATAACGCCAGTTTTGGACGTAGATCATTGGGGTATAAGCACCACCATCAAATATGAAGGCGATGCCTTTAATGTCGAGTTTATTAGCAGCTACCGCGATGTAGATTATGATTATATCGCGACCACACCGCTGACGCCAAATTTCCCCGGTGTTATTGACCGTCTATCAGGTATTCCGCTGGATGGTTCGCCTCCGGGCGTTGATCCGGCGATTATTTTGGAAGAATCGCTGGATAACTTCTCGCGTTTCCAATCAATTACGGACTCGCGTTCTTTCTTTAATGAATTGCGCCTCTACAATTCCGAAGGCCCCTTTATCTGGAGCATCGGCGCTTCATATTTCCGCGAAGACCAGTTTGCGTTCTTGGCCTCAACGGGCGATCGCACGCCGTTTTTCCAAGGGCTAGAATTTAACACCACGGTCGATACAGATTCTTATGCTGCCTATGCAGATGCAACATATGAAGTGACGGATAATTTCCGCATAACCGGCGGCATTCGTTACACTGATGATAGCAAGCGCCGTGATGGTGTCGCAGCACGTTATGGCTTTGCGATTGGTGATGATAATTTCAACTGTTGTTTGGGTGTACGCATCGGCACAGAAGGGTTTGAATTTGCCGGCCGTGACCGTACCATCTTTAATCCTGATATTGATGGCGATGGCGCGATTACTGAGCAGGAAATTTTTGACTTTTATTCAAATGGTATTGCGCAATTTGGGGCGCGGGACAATTTGGATGATATTATTGCGCCTGGCCCTGTCCAAGGACATTTTTTCGATGTGCCGGAAGGTACGCCATGTCTGGACACAAATTCGGGTGATGGCCTGACCTGTGACGGTTTTGCCGCGACAACACAGTTCACCTTTTCCGTTCCCTTTGCAGGACAGATTTTCCAGCAGGATGGGCGTTTTCAGGACGATTTTGTTGATTGGCGGGTACGCGCGGAATATGATCTAACAGAGGATAATCTGGTATATTTCCTGATTGCCAATGGTCATAAATCAGGCGGTTTTAACGACAATCTGGGCGATCTGGGTGTAGCGCCGACATTTGATACAGAACAGGTTATTTTGTATGAATTCGGCACCAAGAACGAGTTTAACATTGGAGAAGTTGGCGTTCGTCTAAACGGCACAATATTCTATAATGATTATAGCGATCAAGTGTTCACGTCATTGCTCTCTGTCGCGCAGGCTGTAGAATTTGCCAATAATTTTGGCGGTGGCGGCGTGGTGGTGCCAGAGGGTACAAACCAAGCGCTTGTTGTGTCGTTCAGCTTTAACGCTGCGGATTCTGAAATCTATGGTGCGCAGTTAGAGGGCGGTTTTGATCTTCCCGGCAATATTAGCCTAGATTTCAGCGCTTTGTGGTTAGAGGCCAAAATCAAGAATGCAGAGCCTATTCAGGATTTCCGTTTCCAAGCGGATGTTGCTCCTGATGATGCCGTTTTCCGGTCAATTAGTGGTCGCCGTTTGCCGCGCACACCGCGTTGGCAGCTTAATGCCAAATTGTCTCAGGTAATTGAGTTGCCGCAAGGTCAGCTCGACTATGTGATTTCTGGCGGCTATCGCTCGTCGCAATTCCACACCATTTTTAACAGTCTGGCATTTGATGCAGATGGTAATGGATCAGAAGTGACCAGCGGCCGTTTGCTTGACCGTATTGATGGCTATTTCACTTTGGATCTTGGCGCAGGCTATACCATTGATGATGAAGGCAAATTCCGCTTTGAGGTTTATGCCAACAACGTGACCGACACGATTAACGAAGCTGCGATTATTATCACGCAATTTGATAATACCCGCTTCTTCACGCGTCCACGTACATATGGTGCACGTTTCCGCGCCAAATTCTGACCATATTGTTTGCCGGAGGGCAGGGCCAGCGCATGGATATCAGGGTCGCATCTTGATCCATGCGCTGGCAATCACTGCCTGTTCAGACGGGAACTGCTAAACCAGACAGATATTGACAGGAGAAGAATGTGCGCAAAATTTCCATAGGTCTTATCGCAGCAACCGCTTTGGCAGCAGCGTCTTCGCTGACTGCATCCTATGCCGCAGGCGCTGCGCAAGATGCCCCTGAGGCAAATGAGGGGCAAGCTGTAGAGGCAGAGACTGTTGTTGAGGGTGAGACTGTCGCGACAGTGATCCCCAAAGGCTATGAACTGGTCTGGTCAGATGAGTTTTCAAAGCCCGGACTGCCCGATAAAACCAAGTGGAAATATGACACATTCCGCAATGCAGAGGGCTGGTTTAATAAGGAAAAACAATATTATTCTGCTGACCGGTTAGAAAATGCCCGTGTCGAAGATGGCAATTTGATTATTGAGGCCCGCAAGGAAGAGCTGGACCCTGCAAAATATGCAGATTGGGGAAAACAGGAATATACCTCTGCCCGCCTAATCAGCCAAGGGCTTGGCGACTGGACCTATGGTTTTTTTGAAGTGCGTGCAAAGGTTCCCTGCGGCGTTGGCACATGGCCGGCCATTTGGATGCTGCCTTCTGATCCGGATGTCGTCTGGCCCAATGGCGGCGAGATGGACATAATGGAGCATGTTGGTTTTGAACCAGGTGTCATCCATCAGTCTGTGCATACATCGGCGTTTCGCGGTGATTGGAATACGCATAAGACAGCCAAAGCGACAATAGCAGATGCATGCGATGTGATGCACAAATATCAATTGCTTTGGACGCCCGGCCTATTGCTCTATGCGATTGATGATAAGCCCAAATTTCTGTATAAAAAAGAAAGCGATAAGCAGGATAAATGGCCCTTTGATAAGCCCCAGCATATGCTGTTAAATGTCGCTGTTGGCGGCACATGGGGCGGGCAAAAGGGCGTTAAGGCCAATGCATTCCCGGCCAAAATGGTGGTTGATTATGTGCGGGTTTACCAGCCCATAGCGCAAGCGGCCCCTGTAGCGGATAATGCAGCCAAGCAGGATAAACAAACCAGTGAAAAGGTTGCTTCGCGATGAGGTTAAATACCCTATGGGTAGGTGGTTTGGTGGCTTTGGCGTCTTTGTCGCTAACGGGCTGCCAGTCACTTTTTGGTGAAAAGCTATCGCCTGAAGAGCAGGCTATAGAGGACCGCGCTGCAGATATTCTTGCGCGCATGAGCACAGAAGAGAAAGTCGGCCAGATTATTCAGGCCGATATTGCCGCGGTGACGCCAGCAGAGGCCAAGG
>CAZAHS010000195.1:0-4658 GCA_964484855.1 uncultured Sphingomonadaceae bacterium
AGCCAATGGTCTATTGCGTTGATGACCCGATTGCGGCGAAGCGTCTGGAAGATGCAGGCGCAGTGGCCATCATGCCATTGGGCGCGCCCATTGGTTCGGGGCTGGGTATCCAAAATCAAGTGACCATCCGTTTGATCGTAGAGGGCGCTAATGTTCCGGTGTTGGTCGATGCCGGTGTTGGCACGGCCTCTGATGCCGCTATTGCGATGGAATTGGGCTGTGACGGCGTGTTGATGAACACCGCCATTGCAGAGGCACAAGACCCTGTGCGTATGGCAGGCGCGATGAAGCTGGCCGTGGAAGCAGGGCGAGAGGCCTATTTGGCCGGCCGTATGGGCCGCCGCCGCTATGCCGACCCGTCAAGCCCGCTCGCCGGATTGATCTGATAAGTTTATAAAGCCGGTCATTGCGGCCAAGGCACGGGCTATTATTGCATAATCGCTATGTGATGCGAATCGGTTATATGTACCGCTGACGACCAACAGATGGCAATTGGCGACCAAGTGCACGGGGCTGCGTGCTGTTCATCGCTCGCAGAGGTCATTACCTGCATATAATATTATAATTTGCAAAGATTTGTCGATGTAAAGAGTGCTTTGGTAGCGACCAAAGCCACGAAGCGTTTTCAGCGCGCTGTCCATCGAACACGGCGCGACCAGCATTATTTTTCCCCTCATAAAGAGAGTGCGAAAAGGCTGAATACGGGCCGCCCAAGCCCGAATACGTCCCAAACACGTAATGGTCTTTTTGCGATCCTGAACCCGGGGCGATGTGCAGATTCCCTTTATGCATCGCCCCGCAACCGGCCGAGCATTTCCGATGCCCCGAAAATGCGCTGGCCTTATATATGAAGAGGAATAACAGATGCGTATTTTTACCAAAACCCTGACCGCCCTTACCGCAGCAGCGATTATAACAGCAGGGGCCGCAGCGCCTGCACTGGCCAATAGCGATAATGGCCGCATATATAAATCGGTCACTATCAGCTATGCCGATCTCAACCTGGCCAGTGAGGAAGGTGCCGATCGACTGGAAAGCCGTATCCGCAGTGCCGCTCGCAAAGTTTGCGGCCCACCAGAAAATCGCAGTGTCCGTGCTATGAGTGATTATCGCCAATGCTATAAAACTGCCTTTAACGGCGGCAAAAAAGCCATGGTAACATTGGTGGCACAGGCTGAATCCGGCATTGAATTTGCTAATAATGCGCGTCTGCCCATCGGCCAATAATAGCCCGTTTTCATCGCAAAATAATGATTGGGCAGGGCGGTCTAAACACCCTTTGTCCAATCATTTTGTTTTGCAAGAATGTAATATTATAATTGTATAGATTTATTTTAATTATCTTGGAACGAATTAAAATTACGTTGGTTGTAACGGTTCAGATGCGCGAGACGAAGCTATATCTGTCAACGCAATCGCGCTTTACATTTTGAAAAACCTTTACAAATCATAGCCCTTAACAGGGTCACACCCTAAATATCTGGAGAATTATAATGCAACGTATTACCAAATTGATCGCTTTTATCGCTTCCGCTGTCATTACAGCATCCATCATCCCTGGTCTGCTGGCATAAGCAGACAAATCGGGCCGCGATCATGTGGCGTGGTTTAATACAAAATAGACCCATTAAAGACCGGTCAGCGCCATGAGGTGCTAGCCGGTTTTTATTGGTTTACATAATGAGCCTATGACGAGGAGCTTTTAGCATCCGTCTTTCAGCATCCGGCTTTTATAGCCCAGGCTTTATCGACCGGCTAATTGTTTAACCTGCGTTAAATAGGTGCGGCCAATGCGCAGCTCCATATCATCGTTCAAAACGGTGAGCCACACCCCGCCGCCTTCATGACGCAGACCCTTAATGAAATCTTTGCGAATGATATGGGAGCGATGGGTGCGCATAAATTGGGCAGGGTTTAACCGCTCTTCCAGTGTTTTGATCGTTTCATGCAGCAAATAGCTGCGCGGCCCGACATGCAGCCGCATATAATCGCGCTCCGCCTCTACACGGTCAATTTGCGCGGCATCAATGCGTTTTAACTCCGAGCGGTGCGGCACCCAGAATTCGCGGGTCCATTTACCGTCATCCATATCCGCTTTTTGCGCCGATATGGCTCCATCACCCGCCGCCATTCTCTCCCGCACGCGGTCAATGGCGCGGGTCAGCCGATCGCGCGATACGGGTTTGAGCAGATAATCAACCGCCGCCAGATCAAATGCCTCAACCGCAAAACTATCATAAGCGGTGATGAAAATAATCGCTGGTGACTGGTCGGATTCGCCAACTGCGCGGGCCAGCGCCATACCGTCCATTTGCGGCATATTGATATCGACCAAGAGCAATTGCGGACGCAGTCCTTCGGCAAGGCGCAATGCGGTCGCGCCGTCTCCTGCCGTACCAACCAGCTCCACATCATCAATCTGTGCACATAAAAGCTGCAAACGCTCCACGGCGAGTGGCTCGTCATCGACAATCATCGTTCTGACCATATCATTCCTCCCTGCTACACGGCCTATTTGCCATCAATGCAGCAATATTCTTCATTGGCCCCCAACCACTTAAATACGCCATTAAATACCGCACTTCCGGTGCCTATATCGGCGGCACCTGCTTGGCTTATGCTTCCATTATTGCAGTAATCCCCTCGCGCTGAATTTGTGAACGGGTTAGCGGTATGGTGATAACCGCCTGAAAGCCGCCCTCTGGCCTAGCAATGGTGCGCAAAGATGCCTCTGTTCCAAAACGGGTGTCTAACCGGTCGCGAACATTGGCCAGGCCGATGCCATTGCTGGTTTCAGGGTCAATTTCCGCCAATATTGGCTCGCCATTATCGGCAATGGAAAGCGACAGATTGCCATTTTTCTCACGCGCGCGAATGGTAACGGTTACTGGGCGACTGGAGCGGGAAACGCCATATTTAATGGCATTTTCAACCAATGGCTGGAGGATAAGGCCGGGCACACAGGCATCCATAAGACTGTCCGGTATCGCAATATCAATTTGCAGCCGCTCCGGAAAACGCACTTTTTCTATTGCCAGATATAGACGCTGCAACTCCACCTCTTCTGACAAGGTTACATCATCCAGCGGGTCGCCCGAAAGGCTGGTGCGGTAAAATGTCGAGAGGTTCATTATCATCTCATCCGCCTCTTGCGGGCGATTGCGCAGCACCAATGATGATAGCGAATTAAGCGTGTTAAACAGGAAATGCGGGTTTACCTGATAACGCAGTGAGCGCAGCTCTGCTTGCTGGGCGGCCTGTGCAAAGCGTGCGGCGCGGCGCTCTGCAAAGCGCACTTCACCGGCATAGCTGATCGCCAGATAAAGCGAGGCCCAGGCGACGAGGAAGAAATAGCGTGAGGACGCAACATCCATAATCAGTGCAAGCGGCGATAATTTCTGAAATTCTTCCAGCGCTTTCTGGTCATTGAACAGGCTGGCCGGATCATAAAGGTTGAGCAGTTCATAATTGATAACGCCGATCAGCAACGCGCAAGGCACGGCGCCCACAAAAGCGCTGGCAATCCGCACGCCCAAGCGTCTTTTTTCAAACATGCGGATAAAACCATATAGGCCGAACGTGGCAATGATACCGAACAGCGTGACGATGACGCGCAGCTTTGCCAGTTCAACCTGTGATACAGGCAAATCGATCATCAGCGAACGCAAGGTGGTGACGATCACATAAAAGAGCCAGAAACCCAGTATCGACAACATGGCGGCCTGAACATCAACAGCGGGCCTGCGCAGCAATTGTGGTTTTTTCTTCATCATGCGCCATGTCATAGCAGAAAGGGTGCAGGCTTGTCGTTAATGTCGCTATGGGCTGGTCGAACAGCATAAGGTCTTGGTCGAAGCCGTAGCGGCAAAGTGTCGCCTTGCGCTCCTATAAGGCTGGACCAGCATGAGAGAATATGCGCCTTTAACCTAATCCTAACCATCTTTCTTCATATATGCATGACTGCCATGCCAAATAACAATATGCGAAAGGTCGCAAATATATCGGCAAAGGCGGTGAATTGGAGATGTCGCTGCAATGTCAAAATCTGTCCATGTTGAATCCGCCGCTTATATTGTTGCGGAAATCAGAGAATTCGCCAGTTTTTCACCCGCTGCACAGCGTTTTATAAAATGCTCGCTTGATGTCGGTTTGGGCCGCACTGACGCCATCGCCCTTTGGGCGCGTGACGATCGGGAGCGTATCAGCATATCTGCGCAATATCGCCAATATCAGGCACTGCCAGCCATACGCCGCTGCATTCCGGCAGATAATGCATCGGAGCGGATGCTCTGTGCAGGCAATGCCGGTTTTATGGCGGCCTTGCTGCGCCTTACCTCACATGATCTGGGGCATGGTAAGCTTGATGGATTTGCCGCTTATCGCTTTTTATATGAACGGTTATTGGGCGCATCTGTGCGTCCATGGCTGCCGGCCAGTTTTTGCGGGTCCGCAGCTTTGCCGCAACTCGCGCCTGCTTTGCGCAAACAATATCTGCAATCCATCAGCGAATCCGCCGCAACCGCGCCAGGCTGGTCCCCGATAACGCCCACTTTCTTCCCTGAATGGGTGGAGGAAGAACCAGCAGCGGCTTGATATGTGTGATATAGGGGCGGTTTGGGAGTGATTTCAGTGGTCGGATTAAACCCTTTTAGCTCTTA
>CAZAHS010000196.1:0-4638 GCA_964484855.1 uncultured Sphingomonadaceae bacterium
TGCACCGGCGCGGCTATTTGCGGCGTGATATTCAGCGCATGGTCAATCAGGACCGGAATATTTTTTCGGCGGCCCTGCTGAAACTGGGCCATGCCGATGCGATGATTAGCGGCATCACCCGAACATTCAGCCAGACGATGCGCGAAGTGCGCCGTGTGCTGGACCCTGCGCCTGATGCAGTCTCTTTCGGTATTCACGTCATGGTTGGCAAAAGCCATACGGTTTTTATCGCCGATACCACGGTGAATGAGCGGCCCGATGCGGCGATGCTGGCGCAAATTGCCACCCAGACGGCGGGCGTGGCGCGCAAATTGGGGCATGAGCCGCGCGTTGCCTTTTTAAGCTATTCGACCTTTGGCAACCCGCCGGGCCAATGGCTGGAAAATCTGCGTGAAGCCGTGGCGATTTTGGACGAGCAAAAACCGGATTTCGCTTATGAAGGCGAGATGGCACCTGATGTTGCGCTCAACCCCGAACTGATGGCCAATTATCCATTTTGCCGCTTGCCCGGGCCAGCCAATGTGCTGATTATGCCCGGCCTGCAATCGGCCAATTTGTCGGCAAAAATGCTGCGCGAACTGGGCGGCGATTCGATGATTGGGCCGATCAGCCTGGGCCTAGAAAAGCCGGTACAGGTCGCGGCCATGTCTGCCAGTGCTAGCGAATTGGTGACTTTGGCAGTATTGGCTTCTGCCGGCGTTGTTGCGTGATTATTGCTGCTTAATCGCTCTGCATGGATGCAGATAATATTTTGCTGATTAAGGCCAGCAATTTTTCTGATGAAAAGGGCTTGGTAATCAGTCCCGCATGCGGGCTGGTTGCTGGCACCTCGCCGCCGGTATAGCCGGTCATTAGCACAACCGGCACATCGGGAAATTTCTCTTTCATCCACTGCGCCAGATCATAGCCATCCATATCGGGCATCATCACATCACTTAAAACCAGATCAGGGGCTTGCGGATTGTTTTGTAAAGCCTTTGCGGCATCGGCTGCGCTGGCATAGCTGATGACATGATAGCCCTGTTCGCTTATCAATTCTTCAGCATGATTGCGCACACCGGCCTCATCCTCGACCAGCATGATGGTGATATCGGGCGAGGGGGCGTAAAAGGGAATATTGGCCGCTATGTCACCATCCTGCGCCACAGGGTCGGGCAGGCTTTGGTCATTATCCTGAACGGGCAGCCATAATGCCAAAGTTGTGCCTTCGCCAAGGGCTGTTTCCAGCGTCATAAACCCGCCTGACTGGCGCACAAACCCATGCACTTGGCTAAGCCCTAAACCAGTGCCGCGTCCGGCTTCTTTGGTGGTGAAAAACGGCTCAAAAATCTTTTCGGCGATATCTGGCTCTATGCCGCTGCCATTATCTGACACACATAGGCGGACATAAAGCCCCGGGCGGGCCTCTGGTGCTTCTGCGCGTGCGGCTTTTTGGTCGAGCAATTGGTGCGTCGCCACTAAGGTGACATCGCCTTGCTCGCCCATGGCATCACGCGCATTGACAACCAGATTAAGAATCGCATTTTCAAGCTGCGCACCATCAATATGCAGCGGCGGTAAATCATCTTCGCAATTTACCGATAAGCGGCATCTTTCGCCCAAAGCCTGTTTGGCCAGCGGCAGCAGATTTTCAATAAGCTGGCTTAATGAAACACGTGTCGGGCTTAGCGGCTGGCGGCGGGCAAAGGCGAGCAGCCTTTGCGTTAGGTTTGCGGCGCGCTGCGCGCCATCTTGCGCATTGGCGATGGCGGTTTTTGCGCGCTCGGTTTGGCCATTTTTTAGCTTGCGCCCCGCCATTTCTAAATTGCCCAAAATGATGGTCAGCAAATTGTTAAAGTCATGGGCAATACCGCCGGTTAGCTGGCCCACCGATTCCATACGCTGGGCATGGACCAGCTTAGCCTCTGCCTCTCTTGCCCGCGTAATATCGCGCGCAATGCCAAAGATCATGTCATCTTCGCGGGCCAGCGTCCAACTGGTATAGACTATGCTGCCATCTTTGGTGCGCATTTGGCGTTCAACCTGCACATCCTTCTGGCCGTTAATCATAGGTGTTGGGCTGCGCCCTTCATCAGGCCCCAAAAATGTGGTCAATTGTGCGCTATCATCGCCGGGCACAGGGCCAAACATTTTTTCCCATGCCGGGTTACCCGCAACCAATTTGCCATCAGGACGCGCGATCAGCATCATATCCAGCGAATTATCCCAAAGACGGTCGCGCTGGTCAGCCGCCATGCGCATGGCCTCACGCTGCACACCAACAACCTTGCGCAGTTCCAGCAGCGCCGATGCCTGCCGCGCCAGCGCCATCAAAGCCTGATGCTGGTCAAAATCATCATGCGGCTCGGTATCGTTCAGACATAAAGTGCCCACGGCATAGCCATCAGGACTGATAATAGGTGCGCCAGCATAAAAGCGGATATAGGGCGATTTTGTTACTAAAGGACTGTTGCAGAAACGCGGATCTTTAAGGGTATCTGGAATAACCATCACTCTATCATTCTTGATAGTTTGGTTGCAAAAGCTGATATTACGGGCTGTTTGCGCCATTTTCAGCCCGTGAGAGGATTTGAACCATTGGCGGTCGCTGTCCAGCAGAGCAATATAGGCCATCGGGACATCCAAAATCGCCCGTGCAAGATTGACCAAATCATCAAAGGCCTGCTCGGTTCCGCTGTCCATAATGGCATAGCTATTAAGGGCCGTAAGGCGTCCCTCTTCATCTTGTTGCAATGGCGCAAGACGCGCAGGCTTGTTATTGAAATGGCTGCTCATCGCCATATGATAGAGACTATAATGCCCCGCTTGCAAGCGCTTAAGCGGCGGTGCTTTTACAAAGGGTGAGCGCTGGCCTTACAGCTTACGATAGCGGAAATACCAGACTTCATGGCCCTTATCGCGCGCCTTGGCTTCATAGCGGGTTTCTGGCCAGCCGCCAGGGCGCTTTTGAAAATCCTGCGCGCCATTACACAGCCATAAAAAGTCATCGCGCTGGCGCATAATCATCAGCGCATGGCGTAAATAAACATCATGATCGGTGCCAAAGCGAAATTCACCGCCGCGCCGCAATTTCCTTGCAATCAGATCGAGCGGACCATGGTTCATCATGCGCCTTTTGGCGTGGCGCTGTTTGGGCCATGGATCGGGGTGCAGCAAATAGGCCATGGCCAGTGCGCCATCAGGCACCCGCTCCAGCACATCCAACGCATTGCCCATATGCAGGCGGATATTGGAAAGCTGGCCATTTTTAATGTGCTGCAGCGCGCCCACCACGCCGTTCACAAAGGGTTCTGCGCCAATAAACCCGTGATCGGGCAGCATATCCGCGCGGGCGGCCATATGCTCACCCGCACCAAAGCCAATTTCAAAATGCAGCGGGCGGTTATCGCCAAATAGGCCGCGAGACGTTACCGGGCCTTCTTCTGGCACGCTGATGACCGGCAGCAATTCATCCACCAGCCGCTGCTGATTATCACGCAATTTATGCCCCTGTGTGCGGCCATATAGCCGCCGGATCGTGCTGGGGTCATGCCGCGCATCTTCCCCCTGACTGAGCGGAAAATTCTTATGGCGGTTATCGCGTGTGTCGTTCATGGTTTAGCCGGTTAACTGCGAACCGCGCTTAAACAGCCGCTTTTAGCGCATCAACCAGATCGGTTTTTTCCCAGCCGAAATAATCGCCTTCTGCCTTGCGGCCAAAATGCCCATAGGCCGCGCTAGGGCGGTAGATCGCTTTGTTCAGGCCCAAATGCGTGCGGATGCCTTGCGGGGTCAGCTTGACCAATTGCGGCAACACCGCCTCCAGCTTCGCCTCATCCACACCGTCTGCGCCTGTGCCATGCAGATCAACATGAATGGACAGCGGTTCCGCAACGCCAATGGCGTAGGAAAGCTGAATGGCGCAGCGCTTGGCAAGACCAGCGGCGACGATATTCTTCGCCAGATAGCGGGTAATATAGGCCGCTGAACGGTCCACTTTGGTCGGGTCTTTGCCGCTAAATGCGCCGCCGCCATGTGGGGATGCGCCGCCATAAGTGTCCACAATGATTTTGCGGCCCGTTAGGCCTGCATCGCCATCTGGCCCGCCAATTTCAAAACGGCCCGTCGGGTTGACGTGGATTTTGGTGTTGTCGGTGATAAAGCCATCGGGCAGAACATCGGTAAACACGCTCATCACATAATCATATAATTCCTGATATAGCGCGGCATTGTCACTGCCCTTAAAATATCCCGGCGCATGCTGGGTAGAGACAACCAATGCGGCGGCTTCAACCGGCACGCCGTCAACATAGCGCAATGTAACCTGGCTCTTGCTGTCTGGTTCCAGAAATGGAGCCTTACCGCTATGGCGGTCAGCGGCCATGCGCTTTAATATTTCGTGCGAATATTGCAATGTGGCCGGCATAAGATCAGGGGTTTCATCGCTGGCATAGCCAAACATTATGCCCTGATCGCCCGCGCCCTCTTCTTTGTCTTCAGCAGCGTCAACGCCCTGTGCAATATGTGCAGATTGCGGGTGCAGATGGTTTTCAAAATTCAGTGTTTCCCAGTGAAAGCCATCTTGCTCATAGCCAATATCTTTAACCACTTGGCGCGCGGTTTTTTCAATCTCTGCTAGAGCGCCATCGGCCCAATTGC
>CAZAHS010000197.1:0-4637 GCA_964484855.1 uncultured Sphingomonadaceae bacterium
GCCCAGATCTGCGGTGAAGGTGATAACCTCACAGCCATATTCGGTTTGTAGCCATTTTAATATGACGCTGGTATCCAGACCGCCAGAATAGGCAAGGACGACTTTTTTAGGGCTGGGCTTATCGGTCATGGCAGCGGTTCCTGATGCGCGTGCAGCGCGGTAATAAAGGGATGATTATTAGCCATCGCCTAACAGGGTGTTATGCCATGCGCAATATGGTAAAATGGCGCAAATACACTCTATGCCAAAGCGCATTGAGCATGGCGCAAGTTGCTTTACCCTTGGCGCGGCTTCTGGAAACTAGACTGGAATAGCGGCAACTGTCTCCGCCGGTTCCGGGCGATGGGTATAATCCACATCAATGGCCGAATAATGCACTATGCCATCCGCGGCGACGACCAGCCGTGTTGGCACGGGCAGAGTCCAGCTATCATCGCCATTGGCGGCGGGCAGGTCGATGCCGAATTTGCTATAAATCTCTTTAACCGCTGGCACGAGCGCAAATTTAATGCCCAATATTTCGGCATAATCATTGCCGCTATCGACCAATATATCGGCATTCAGGCCATTTTCCGCGCGGGTTTTTGCCGCTGCCTCCTGCGTTTGCGGAGAGATAACAACCAATGTCGCGCCCTTGGCTGCAATATCTTCCTCAACCGCCGCCAAAGCCTTTAATTCAGCATTGCAATAGGGGCACCATAGGCCGCGAAAAAAGCTGATGACCATTGGACCTTTGGCCAGCAACTGAGCAGATGTTACTGTCTCACCATCTTGATTGGTTAAAGAAAAAGCGGGCAAGGTGCTGCCTTTCTTTGCTGCTTTTTCGGCTATTCCCGTGGCGGCCAGATCACCATTGGCCTTGCCCAATATCGCTCTGATATCCTCTGGAATGCGCGATGTAGAAGCCTCGCGCATTGCGGCAAGAGTAGCGGTTAAAGAGGTGGCGGCCATTATATATCCTTAAAATTATAGGGGAAAATTATGGGGGAAGGGGGGCTTTAATTTGCCTGCGCTGCGATTGTTATTGTGCCGCTTTCTTGCGATATTGCTTTTCAACATCGGCAATATAATCGCGGGTGATGGGCAGGGCATCGCGGCGGCGGGTTAGCTGTATCTGCGCATTCATATGGCCATCATGGAAAAACGCATTGGCGGCCGCAGCGAGATAAAACATCCACATGCGGTAAAAAGTTTCATCATAAATGGCTTCGATCTGGCTGCGTTTTTCAAGGCAGCTATTATACCAATGAGTGAGGGTATGGCCATAATGGACGCGCAAAATCTCTATGTCTGTCGCCCATAGCCATGATTTTTCAACATGCGGGATGATTTCCGATAATGCAGGGGCATAGCCGCCGGGGAAGATATATTTCTGCGTCCATGGGTCTGTTACGCCGGGGCCATCGGCGCGCGCAATAGTGTGGACCAACGCAACGCCATCGGGCTTTAGCCGGTCGCGTATTGTGTCAAAATAAATTTGGAAATTGGGGCGGCCAACATGCTCAAACATGCCGACAGAAACAATGCGGTCAAAAGTCTCCTGCACATGGCGGTAATCAATCAGTTCAAAGCGCACATGGTCGCTCACCCCTGCATCGGCGGCGCGCTGGCGGGCGACTTTAAGCTGTTCCTCTGACAGGGTAACGCCGGTCACATCCGCGCCGGAAACTTTGTGAATGAACAAAGCCATGCCGCCCCAGCCGCAGCCAATATCCAGCACTTTATGGCCGGGTTTCAGGTCCAGCTTGGCCGCAATATGCGCCATTTTCTCGGTCTGTGCTTGAGAGAGAGAATTTTCCTCATCGGTAAAATAAGCACAGCTATATTGCCTGTCTGCATCCAGAAACAGATCATAAAGCCGGTCGTTAAGATCATAATGATGCGCCACATTTTTGCGGCTGCGCACTGCGTCATTCACCTGCTGGATTTTGGAAAGGACACGCTGTGATTTCCATAGGCCAACACGGGTTGGATTGTCATAATCCCAGCGCATATTAAACGCGATCAGGCCGAGTAAAGCCATAATATCATCATTTTCAACGCGCAAACCGCCATCCATATAAGCCTCACCCGCGCCCAGCGCCGGATTGCGCGCAATGCGGTTGGCGGTTTTCTTATCACGAATGGTGATATTGAGCGGGCCATAATCCGCATGCGGCTGTCCATAGCTGGTTATGCTGCCATCAGGGCCAGTGACATTAAGCTGCCCCTGTGAGATGATTTTTTTTAAGAAACTATCCAACAACCACATGATTTTATCGTTCCCTGAAACCGTCCTCACCCAATATATACGAATAATGCGCGATATGCCCAAAGGCAAGCCACTCTCAGTTTGATCTTAAATACCGCCATACCATTCATAATCAGCGACATCTTCCCAATAGCCACCTTTACCGCCATAAATGCGCTTCAGGCTGTCCACTGCCTCTATGCGCACCAGATATTTTGCATGTTTATAACCCAATTGCCGCTCTACGCGTAGGCGAAGCGGTGCGCCATTGCCTATAGGCAGCGGTTCATCGTTCAAATTCCATGCAATGATGGTTTGCGGATGAAAGGCATCAATCAGGTCAATGCTTTCATAATAGGGAATGCCGCCCAGCGTATCGGCGCAATGGAAAACCAGATAGCGCGCGGATTTTTTCAGCTTGGCCATGTCTAGCAGATGCGAAAGGCGCACGCCGGTCCATTTGCCAATGGCGCTCCACCCTTCCACACAATCATGGCGGGTAATTTGGGTCTGTGCTGGCATTTGCCGCACTTGCTCCAGATTTAATTCCAACTGGTTTTCGACCAAGCCATCGACCAGCAAAGGCCAGCCTGCAAAGCCGCGCTCCGCAATGGCTGAATAGGCAGGCAGCGGCGGATAGCGCGTGCCATTGGCGGGGAATATGTCGGAAATAGCGCTTTCAGGAAATTCCGTTGCCAGTGCTTTGCGGCTGGCCAAGGAGCGCTGAACCGCAAAATTGGCATCCTCGCCGCTGCGCAAAATCTCTCTAAAGGTGCTGTTACCGCTTAGTTGATCGCAGCCTGATAATAATGCGCCCACGCCAATGGCAGCGCTGCCCAATAATGCGCGGCGGGTGATTTGCGGGGCGCTCGCTTTTGTGTTGCGGTTCATGGCGCGGCCTCAATATTCTGACGCTTAACGCCGAAGGTCATGGCTTTCATCAGCCAGATGGGGCGGCTGACCAAAACCAAAACCACATGCAAAATGGTGAAGGCGGTTAACGAAAAGGCGGTTATAAAATGGACAGAGCGCGCCGATTGCCGCCCGCCAAATATTTCCGGCAACCAGCCCCAAGCGGCATTTAATTGCGGTGACATGGCAAGGCCGGTGGCAATCATCAGCGGCAGGGCGATAAAGATGATGGCAATATAGCTGAGCTTTTGCAGCGGATTATATATCTGGCCGCTCTCTTCATGAGTAAATTGCCCTTTGGCATGGCGCTTGACGCTGCTCCACAGAGTGCGCGGATGCCAGTCTTTGCGCCCCATATGCAGGCCGCGTTTGATATGACCATTAAATAATGCGCCCAGCATGTAAAGCGCTAAGCCGATGCTGAAAAACCATGCAAAAAACAAATGCCAGCGCCGCCCGGCCGCCAGATCATAATAGCCCGGGATTGTCGCCCATGATGGAAAGGCCCAATTTTGCACGCGGCCTGCATCATCGCGCCAATGGCCGATAACACCGGTAGAGGGGATGATGGTTGTGCCGATGCGCACATAGGCATTATCTGGCCCGCTGGCGACCGCAGCCCATGCCGGTTCATGCACATTGCCGCTATCACCCCAATATAGGCGGGGATGGGCGTTAAATATGGTGAGGCCGCTCATCAACAATATAATCAAGCACAGCGCATTCAGCCAATGCCATAGCCGCGTCAGCCAACCATGACGGAGTGTTACACTTTGGGGGGCTGTTTGTGTTTTGGGCATAAAGGTATCAATGCTTGTCTTTTCGCCAGTGATCGCCAGATTGTTACGACACCACATTGGATTAATCCAGAAATTCCAACGGCGCATTGGAGCAAGCCATTGACAGATTATCATTTTTACCGGCCCGCAGACGGTCATGGGCTGGCGCATAATCCGTTTAATTCCATCATCGCGCCGCGCCCTATTGGCTGGATCAGCACGCTGGGCCGCGATGATGTGGCCAATTTGGCGCCTTATAGTTTTTTCAATGCCTTTAATTATGTGCCGCCTATTATCGGTTTTTCCAGTGTCGGCGCGAAAGACAGTTTGAACAATGCCCGCGATATGGGCGAATTTGTGTGGAATCTGGCCAGCTATGATTTGCGCGATGCGATGAATGAGAGCGCCGCGCCCATAGCGCCGGAGCTGGATGAATTTGCCCGCGCTGGTCTTAGCAAAGCCCCATCGCGCTGTGTGAAGCCGCCGCGTGTTGCCGCGTCACCGGTGAGTTTTGAATGCAAAACCAGTCAGATAATTCAGTTGCAAGGCGCGGATGGCGAGGCGGTGGATAGCTGGCTGGTGCTGGGCGAAGTGGTGGGCGTGCATATTGATAAGGCGCTGCTGGAGGGCGGCATCTATCAAACCGCCCGCGCACGGCCCATATTGCGCGGCGGCGGGCCAGCGGATTATTTTGTAACAGAGGAAGCCGCCAAATT
>CAZAHS010000198.1:0-4541 GCA_964484855.1 uncultured Sphingomonadaceae bacterium
TTAGCGTCTGCGATCTTCAATAGCGCTGCGTGCCAAAATGGCAATATCCTCTGCGCGTATCCATTCAGGCGTACCGCGCTCCAGCCCATTCATGGCTATGCTGGCTTGCCGTAAAGCGCCCGGCGCATTGCCCTGCAACACGGCAAGTTCAGCGCTGGCCAAAGCGGCGCGCGGAGCATCACCGGTCTGGGCGTAAACCGCGCCAAGCTGGTTCCATGCAAATGGGTTGCGAGCATCACGCGAAACGGCTGATTTCAAAACCTTCTCCGCCTCGGGCAGATGCTCCTTTTTCTCGGTCGCGATCAATGCATGGCCCAATAGTCCGGCAATGAGCGGATGACTGTTGGTCAGATATACCGCTTTGCGCAGCGGGATAATCGCCTCGTCAGGGCTTCCGCTTTCCAGCAATATTTGTCCTTGAAGCTCCAAGAAATAAGGGTCTTCCTGATCCTCATTAAGCAATGCAAGTGCTTCTGCCTTGGCTTTTTCAGGATAAGCGCTTTTGTGCCACGCATAAGCGCGGGCATAGCGTGCGGGAATGCTCTCATTATATTCAGGATAATCGCGCATGGTGATGCGTGGTTCCAGAATAAAGCCCTCCAGCTTGGCCTTTACGCGCTTATAACGGCGCTCAATTTCTGGGTCGAGCGGTCTATTCCATGCCGGGTCGCGAACATAAATATCCTGCAAAGTGGTCACACGCTCACCCGAAAGCGGGTGGGTGCGGCCAAAGCTGTTCTCTTGCGGAATAGCCAGTCGAAATTCCAGATTTTGCAGCTTTTTGAAAAAGGCAATGGAACCGCGGCCCGTCATCCCTGCAGCAGAAAGATATTTTGCACCCGCGACATCGGCGGCGGCTTCCTCATTACGCGTGTGGGAGAGGAAATTGGTTTGCGCGGCCTGTTGGCCAAGACCCAATATGCCAATCCCTGCCTCCCCTGCGCCAGCCGCAATGGCCGCTGCACCGAGGATCAGGCTCAGAATAGAGATATTGCCAGCATTGCCCGCATTTTCCCCGCGTGTAATGGAATGGCCAAGCGCAATATGGCCCAGCTCATGCGCGATCACGCCCTGCACTTCATTGGCGGTCTCGGCAGCGCGGATAAGGCCGCTATGGATATAAACATCCTGTGTACCGGCAACAAAGGCGTTAATGCTGTTATCATTAATCATCACGATATTGACATTTTGCGGGCGCAGGCCAGCGGCAATTATCAAATCATGCGACATGTCTTTTAACAATGCCTCTGTCTCTGCATCGCGCAAGATAGAGGGGCCACGCCGCTGGGACTGTACGGGCTGGACCATCAATATGGCCATGACCAGTAAGCTAATCAGCCAGCGGGAAAGGGAGAGAGCAGTATTTGTAAAGTTGGCGGCGGATATGGAGCGGCCAGACGGGAGGCCGGGTGATATGCTCTGCGCATCGAAAGATATTGCTGTTGCCATAATGCTCTATTGTCCTGTTCGCCTGAACATAGGCTGAAATTACAGAAAAGCATAAATGAATCTTTGCAAATCTGGAAATGGCGGCAATAGCGCAGAAAATCTTTGAACGCGCTTAGACTGCAGCATAGGCTTAATATAGCCCCCAAATGCCCAGTCTCAAATGTTGATAAAAGCCATTATAAAGGCGTCAATTCCAGCTCTGGATTTAACGTTTTCACCTCACGCAGAAATGTTTTGGGTTTTTTGAAATATTTGCTTTTGGCATTGGTTTTAAGGTTCAGTAACTGTGCGACTTCGGCAACAAAATGGACGCAATTGCGCTTGTTTAGGCTATAGCTTTTTTGTGGGCGGTCGCGCCATTCGCGCATTTTGGCCAGCACTTGGCCATATTGTTTGTCGCTCAAAGTGATAGAAAAATGCGGGTCGCTATCTTCAACATATTCCGCTTTGCTGGTTTCAATCTTGCCTTTGACAGAACCGAACAAAATGCCAGGTGAGACATTAACCGCTGTAAAGCCATAATTGGTGTCCACAGCCTCGCCAGTGCTATCCACATCACCTTTCAGAACGATAAAGGCATGAGGGAAATGGCTGCCAAAATCATGGCTATAAAATGTGATGGTAACAGCCGCATAAGCGCTTTGTGCCCAGAATAACATGGGGGCGATGATGAGCAGGGATAGGGTTTTTAAAACGGTCATATATGTGTGCTCTGTTATTCTGGCCTATGTGTTGGCGATGATTTTGGGAAGCATAAACCAGATTAACACGGCGTTTAAAGCCCCAATTCCCCGCGCAGCCAAGTTGCGGCGGCATCGGGGCTTTGTTTATCCTTATCTCGGTCAACTTGATAATTGGCCTCGCGCATTTTCTCAACCGAAATAGCCCCGATGAGCGGTTGTAATGCGGCCAGCAATTTAGGATCATCCTTTTTGCGCGGGGATAGCATGACCATGGCATCATAAGCGGGAATAGCGCCTTTTGGGTCTGCCAGCACTTTGAAATCATAAGCGGCAATGCGGCCATCTGATGAAAAGGCGCTAATCACATCGGCCTGACCGCTTTGCAGCGCATTATACATGAATGTCGGGTCAAAAGATGTCGCCGCCCCAAATTCTATATCATAAGCCTGTTTCACCGCACGCCATTCGGGCCGCTCCAGAAATTCGGTGTCGGTGCCAAAGGTAAATTGCGGCGCGGCGCGCGCCAAATCATCGAGCGATTCCAAGCTCAGCCTTTCGGCATCATCGGGGCGCACGGCAAAGGCATAGGTGTTTTCAAAACCCAATGCGCCCAGCACTTTTACCCCTTGTGTCTGCGCCGCCCAATCGCCGATTTCATTGAGCATTTCGTCCGCTGGCTTGCGGTCCTCACGCTGCATCTCATTGGTCCAGATAGTGCCGGAATAGTCGATGCTAATATCAATATCGCTGTTCGATACCGCTTGAAACACCACAGCGGAGCCAAGGCCTTCGCGGTAGCTGACCTGATAGCCTGCCTCTTCCAGCCTTTGCCCAATGACGCGGGCCAATATATATTGTTCGGAAAAGCCCTTTGCGCCAATAACTATGGTTTTGTCATCTTCATTACTGCCGCTTGGGACAAGCGCATAGCCAAGGCCGAGCGCGAGAATGACAGAGGCAATAATGATGCGCACGCGTTTTCGCAGCGCAATGCCTGTCTCCACCATGCCCAGCAATATATCGACCGATATGGCAAGTGCAGCCGCGCTGATACATCCGGCCAGCACCAGCGACCAGTTTTGGATTTGCAGGCCGGTAAAAATCAGATTGCCAAGGCTGGCCTGCCCCACAGTGGTGGACAGTGTCGCTGCGCCAATGGTCCAGACAGAGGCGGTGCGGATGCCTGCCATGATGGTGGGCGCTGCCAAGGGCGCTTCAACCATCCGCAACTTTTGCATCTGGGTCATGCCCATGCCGTCCGCTGCCTCTTTTAGCGCGGGATTGACGCCGTTTAGCCCCGTCACTGCATTGCGCATAATGGGCAGCAGCGCATAAAGGGTGAGCGCCAGCAATGAGGGCAAAAAGCCGAGCGGCGATATGATATCCCCCATAATATTGCTCAACGCCAGCAGCAATGGATAGAAAAGCGCCAGCAAGGCAAGGGCAGGGATGGTCTGCACCAAACTGGCAAAGCCCAATGCGATTTGCGCCACCCGCTTGCTGCGCGCGGCCCATATGGCCAGCGGCAATGCGATAAGCAGGCCAAGCGCCAGCGCACTGAAAGACAGGCGGATATGCTCTGTCATCAATTCCGGCACACGCTCAAAACTCTCCATAAAGGCTTGGCCAAATATTTGGTTCATGACGCAGCGCTGCCACTATCTGCGGCGCGGCTGGCCTTGCGCATGGCGACCAGCTTTTCGGCCTGTGCGCGCGGCACGGCAACAAGCGCCTCGGCATCTTCACCGCAGCCGCCAGCCAGCAATTCATGCGGGCTGGCATCAGCGGTTATGTGCCCTGCGGCCATCACCCATATACGGTCCGCCACCAGCAAAGCCTCTGCCATATCATGCGTCACCATGATGGTGGTTAGCCCCATTTTGTCGTGCAGCTTGCGATACGCCGCGGCCAGCAATTCGCGGGTTACCGGGTCAAGCGCGCCAAAAGGCTCATCCATCAGCATCAGGCCGGGTTTAGTGGCCAGCGCCCGCGCCCCGCCAACGCGCTGTTGCTGCCCGCCCGATAGCTGCGCAGGCAGACGCTGCGCAAATTCTGCGGGCAGCTCCACCATATCCAGCAAATTTGCGATGCGCGCATCATCTATCTTTGACTGTCCAGCCAGCCGCCAACCAATGGCGATATTTTGCGCCACGCTCATATGCGGGAAAAGGCCAATATTCTGAAACACATAACCGATGGAGCGGCGCAGCATATACGCATCGCCCAGCCTAATATCGGCATCATCAATGATGATTTGCCCCGCGCTTGGTTCAATCAGCCTGTTGGTCATTTTCAGCAGCGTTGATTTGCCCGAACCCGATGCCCCGACCAGCGCGACAAAAGTACCGGGCGCGATCTGCATATCCAGATTATCAACCGCCTTTAACGCGCCATAGGATTTGGAAACAC
>CAZAHS010000199.1:0-4476 GCA_964484855.1 uncultured Sphingomonadaceae bacterium
GAGGCCACAATGGTCTTGCCATATTTCACCAATTCACTGGTCATACCGGAAAGATAGCTATTTTGCTCTACCAGCACAGCATCGCCGCCAAAATAGATATTGGGCATGGCAATCGCCTCATCAATCGGCAGATCAAAATCTATATAGCCGATCAGGGTTTTGGTGACATGCATGATGATACGCTTGCCGCCTGCTGAACCCAGCGCCAGCACCGGCTTGCCATCTTTATAAACAATAGTGGGCGACATGGAGGATAAGGGGCGTTTGCCCGGCTGCACACGGTTGGCCACTGGCGCGCCGTCTTTCATGGGCGCAAAGGTGAAATCGGTCAGCTCATTGTTCAGGAACATGCCAGAGGCAATAAGCTGGCTGCCAAAAGGGCCTTCCACGGTGGAGGTCATGCTGACCATATTGCCATCACGATCACGCGCCACAAAATGCGTTGTGCCCGCCACTTCGCTGGAGATTGCGGCGGTGCGCGGCTCAGCGCCCGGCGGCGTACCTGCTTCATAGCTGGTGCGCGCGCGGTCCGGCGATATGCTGGCCGAACGCTGCGCCAGATAATCGCGGTCCAAAATGCCTTTTACTGGCACATTGACAAAATCAGGGTCAGCCAAATAGCTTTCACGGTCGGCATAGGCCAATTGCATTGCCTCTGCTATTAAATGCCAGCTTTGCGCATTGCGCGGGCCAAGCGCTTTCATGTCAAAACGCTCCAACATGCCCAATATTTGCAGCACAGTGGTCGCGCCCGATGATGGCGGCCCCATGCCGCACACGACATATTCGCGGTAAGGCGCGCATACGGCATTGCGGGTTTTTGCGGTATAATTGGCCAGATCGGCCTTGCTTAAACTGGCCGGATTAACGGGCGCATTTTGCACAGTGTCCACAATAGTGTCGGCAATCTCACCATTATAAAATGCATCCGCGCCTTTATCGGCAACAGTGCGCAGCAATTTGGCCAGATCGGGGTTGACCACCCGCGCACCGCGCTTTTTGGGCGCGCCATTTTCCCAATAGATTTTGCGCGCTTCGGGGAAATTGGCCCAGATTTTCTGCAACCGCGCCAGCCGCCCCTGCATGGTGCGGTTGACGACATAGCCCTCTTCCGCCAGCCGGATAGCAGGGGCAAAAATATCGGCCCAGGGCAATTTGCCCCATTTCTTATGCGTCTCGGCCATTAGGCGGACATTGCCCGGCACGCCGACACTATGGCCGCCCTGAAATGCGTTTAGGAAGCCCAAAGGCTTGCCATCCTCATCAAGAAACAGCTTTTCATCCGCGCCCGATGGTGCGGTCTCGCGCCCATCTATGGTGACAATCTGGCCGCTTTTGGCATCATGGTGCAGCAAAAATCCGCCGCCGCCAATGCCGCTGGATTGCGGTTCAACCACGGTGAGCGCCAGCATCATCGCCATGGCCGCATCGGCTGCGCTGCCGCCCTTGCGCAATATCTCTTGCCCCGCTGCCGCTGCACGCGGATCAGCAGCCGATACTATGCCGCGGGATTGGGCGGCAGAAGATTGCGGTGCTGCGCTGGCTTGAACGCTGGCCTGATTTGCTTGCGCCGCAACAGGGGCTTCATTGCTTGCCATAACGCCTGAACAGCCGCTCAGCGCCAGAGTGAGAGGAAGCGCCAGAGCCAGAGGAAGCGCCAGAGGGCTGGCAAATGATAGACTGTCAAGCGCCCCTTTGAAACGGGGCAAGCGGACAATATGGGTCAAAGAAATTTTTTGCATAGGCCTTGCGTTAAAGCGCTTGGCCAATCAGGGCAAGAGAAGACAGAGTTTTGCCTTTATTGGCGCCAGCGACTCTTATGGCCAATCATCCTCCGCCTAACTATCAACGCCAATGGCATCTGCGATATTGGCAAAGCCGTCTTTTTTCAGCAGTTTGGCAAGCCCTTTATTAATGCTCTGCGCCAATGCAGGGCCATGATAGACAAGGGCCGAATAAATCTGAATCAGCGAAGCTCCGGCGCGAATGCGTTCATAGGCGCTCTCTGCACTGTCTATGCCGCCCACTGCGATAAGCGGGATTTTGCCGCCCGATGCTTTGCGAAAATCGCGCAAACGCTGGAGCGACAGCGCAGCCAGCGGCGCGCCCGATAACCCCCCTGTCTCACCCGCATGGGCCGATTGCAGAGCAGGGCGCGTAATGGTGGTGTTGCTGATAATCAGCGCCGCCAGCCGCTTATCCATCGCAATGCGCACAATCGCATCAATATCCGCTCGCTCTAAATCGGGCGCGAGTTTCAGGAACACTGGCATATCTTTATCGCCCGTTTCTTTCAGGGCATTATTCACTGCGTCCAGCAGTTCAGTCAGCGCGCCTTCATCTTGCAGCGCGCGCAGGCCCGGCGTGTTGGGGGAGGAGATATTGACCGTTAAATAATCGGCCAAATGTGCCATATTGGCCGCGCCGCTCGCATAATCGGCAATGCGATCTTCGCTGTCTTTATTGGCGCCGATATTTATGCCCAATATGCCCGGCATTGGGCGCTTTCTCTCGCGCTCTAAACGCGCAATTGCGGCGGCTTGACCATCATTGTTAAAGCCTAGCCGATTGATAACCGCGCGGTCCTCCACCAGCCGGAAAAGGCGCGGCTTGGGGTTGCCTGCTTGCGGCTTGGGCGTCAGCGTGCCGATCTCCGCAAAGCCAAAACCCAGCCCCATCATCACGCGCGGCACTTCGCCATTTTTGTCAAAACCAGGCGCAAGGCCAACCGGCGATGCAAAATCCAGTCCGGCAACATTTTGCGCCAATATCTGGTCAAAATCCGGTGCGGCTTTGGGCGGCAACATTTTCAGGCCCGATAGCGTCAGGCCATGGGCCTTTTCGGCATCAAGGTTGAAAATAAGCGGGCGGGCCAATGAATAGAGCATGGCCCCAGCCTTTGCCATTGCCCGCGCTGTGCCGCAATAGCTTTGCGCCTTATGTGCCAACCCTTATGTGCCATCCCTTATTTTGCAGATTTATTTTGTACACTTGCGCCCTGCGGCATGACTGGCTTACACATTATGGCAATTCGCATCGCCCTGTTACATGGCTCTTGCATTTCAAATCCGCTAAAAAGGTATCTCCTAATTATGACAAAACATCTTTTGCGTGCTGCTCTCCAACCTGCTGAGCGTTCTGCTTTCAGGTCTATTGGTAAAATCGCTATTGCGGGCCTGCCGCTGCTTGCCTTGACTGCCTGTATGACATCAGATGGCGATACAGATATTGCCAGCGCCAGCGCCGTTTCTGCCGGCACAATATCGGCGAGTGCCAGCGATGATGTGACCGTCGCCACCGCTGATGCTGATGTTGAGGCTGCGCTTGCAACATTTTTTGAGCAAGTGGACGCGGCCAATCTTGCCGCATCGCCAATAAGCAAAGCCTATCGCGGCATAAGAGATGCGGATTATAGCAAGTGGGATGACCCTTCCGAAGCGCAGGAATTGGCCGATTTTGAGCGCGGCCAAACAGCATTGGCCGATATGCGCGCGCGCTTTGACCCCGCCAAATTATCGCCATCAAGCCAGCTAAGCTATCGCCTGTTTGAATATCAGATGGAACGCTCCAAAAAGGCTTTTGCCTTTCGCGATAATGATTATATTTTTGACCAGATGAATGGTGCGCAGGCGCAATTGCCGGCCTTTTTGATTAATATCCACCGCGTTGCCAATATGTCGGATGCCAAAGCCTATATTGCCCGTTTACAGGGTCTAGGCCCGTTTATGGAAGAGCTGATCGCCATTTCTGCAAAACGCGCCAATAAGGGCGTGATCGTGCCGGATTGGGTGTTCCCTTATGTGATTTCCGATGCGCAAAATATCACAACCGGTGCGCCTTTTGATGATGGCGAGGATAGCGCACTTTTTGCTGATCTTAAAGCAAAAGTGGGTAAGCTGGATATAATGCAGGGTGAGAAAGATGCGCTGATTGCCGATGGCCGCGCGGCTTTGCTCAACAGCGTTGCGCCTGCTTATAAAAAACTGATTGCCGAGATGCAGCGGCAACAGGCGGTGGCTGTGGATGGCGATGGCATATGGCGCTTCCCCGATGGCGCGGCCTATTATGCTGAGCGCCTGCAAAACTATACCACCACCGATTTAAGCGCGGATGAAATCCACCAAATCGGCCTTGATAATGTTGCGCGTATTCACGGCGAAATGCGCAAGATTATGGCTGAGGTCGGTTTTACCGGCAGTCTGCAGGATTTCTTCAAAAAACTGCGCACATCGGACGAGTTTTTCTATGATAGCCGCGAGGCGTATCTGGCCGATGCCAATGCCAAAATCGCGGCGATGGAAAAAGCGCTGCCGAAATTCTTCAACACCCTGCCCAAAGCGCCCCTGACCGTAAAGCCGGTTGAAGCTTTTCGCGAAAAATCAGCGGGTAAGGCATTTTATCAGCGCCCTGCGCCGGACGGTTCGCGCCCCGGCACCTATTATGTCAATCTGTATAATCTGAAAGATATGTCCAAGA
>CAZAHS010000200.1:0-4429 GCA_964484855.1 uncultured Sphingomonadaceae bacterium
GGCCAATTCCGATGTGATTTCACCTTGAGAAATCTCGCGATTGTCTAAACCTTCGCTCAGCGCCGCCACTGCGACTTGAGATGCCGTTAAAGCAGCATCCGCTTTTTGCTGGTTCAACAGGTCAATAACGCGGAAGTTGCGGATCAAGCGCTGGGTAGTACCGTCACGCGCCGCCACAACGCGGTCCGCGCGTGCAAATAATGCGCCAGCCGCAGCAAATTTGCCAAGATTGGATTGCTGCAATCCCTCATTGGCCAAAAACTCTGCGGTACGTTCGGTGCTGGCACTATTGCGCTGTGATAAAGTGCCGAAAAATTCTGCGGCCTCTGCATAATTGCCGCGATGATTACGGTAATAGGCCTCGGTGCGTGCGCCCTCCAGATCAAGCGAACCGGCCTGAATGCGGGCAAAGGCGGCGGGGTCGCTAACCTGTGTTGTTGCAACTTCTACTGTGCCAGCAACATTGGCATCTTTCACCATGGCGGCAAGACCCAATTGCAGGGCGGAATCATAACCGGCCAATCCTTCGGCCAGATAAAGCGTTTTGCCCTGGCGCAGGGCATAGATGCGATAATCCACGCCATTGGCACTATCTGCGCACAGCAAAGTTTCCACATTGCCGATATTGGCGACATTACGGCTGCCTTCTTCCTGGCATTGCAGGGCTTTGCGCCCCTTAAACACAATCTCCGTAGGCGATTCTTTGTCATTGCGCACGGCCAGTAAGCTGCCCACGCTGCTGGCGGCATCGCGGCAGACAATACGGTATCCACGGTCAAAAATCCCGCTTAACGCTGGTAAAGTCGGCGTATTTTGTGCGGTACACAGCACGCCTTTAGACCCGATGCGAAAACTGTTTTTAACAGAAAGCGGCGTATCTTTGGCAAAAAGGGCGGGGGCCGCCATTAGCAATGATAAAGAACCAAGTGCCATAACACCGGCCCGCAGCGACCATTTGGTAGAAGGAAAGGTCATTGGGAGGCTCCTACATCTTGTTTCCCTGCAGCTATACCGGCATCTGCACCAGTACCGGAAACGCTTCCAGATGAGACAGGCGCGCCCATTAAATTGGGGTTGCCGCCGCTGGTCACTGGCTCTTCTATCGGTCCATTATTGGTCAATGTGCGTGTGTTGATAATCGAAACAGGGCGATTGATCGGGCTTTTTGTTGTCGCCTTCTCTGCAGCCTCCTCTTCTTGTTCTTCGCTTAATGGTTCTTCTTGCGCGGCCTGTTCCTCGCTCGCCGCTGTATCCTGCGCATTATTTGTTTCCTGTGTGTCGCGCACGCCAGTGGCAATGACATCTTCTTCTCCGCCATCGGGAAGCGAACCGGTATCCGGTTCAGTCGGCGGCGCAGGAGGCGGTGGCGGCGGTGGCGGCGGAGCCGCTGCGGTGCTGCAACTTGCCGCACTGAGCAGACAGCCATTAATGCTTGATGTCGCTGTAAAACCGCCTGGCGCGGAGGTGAATATTGTGTCGCGCACATCATCATCTGTGACCAATGTACCATCAGCATTCATTGTTGCACCGTGGATCACAAGATCAAGCGCATTGCCCGCTGGGTCGCTGGGGTTGATAATCAGATTGCCGGTATCGACCAGAAAACCGCGCGCGCTGTCTGCAGTGCCGCTATTTTGAATCAGCAATGTCTGGCCAGCGTTAAAGGTCAAGCTGCCCGCCTGAATAACCGCTTCTGCATTGGTGCCGGGCGTTGGCTCAGCAAGCGCTTCATCGCGGCCAGCAAAAAATGGATCAGCCGATAATTCTTCCAGCAATGCTGCGCTGCCAATATGGATATTGTCACCGCTGAGCGTAAGCGAACCGCCGGGCGAGCTTCCCTCCATGATGATATTGCCGCTATCGGTGACGATTTCGATTAATGGCGCTGTTATAAATACGGCATTTGTTGGCGCCAAATCGGTGATGTTGAACCCGCCAAGAACAGTCACATTTTCTATGCTATCAATGCTGAGACTGCCATTCGCGCCAACCAGATTGCTGTTCATCGCATCGCCGCCGGTGAGAATAAGGTCACCGATAAAGATCCCGCCAGCATTTTCGCCGCTAATATTGATACTGCCAGCGCGCAAACGGGCCGCCTCTGCGGCGTCCAGCGTGTAACTACCGCTCACCAACATGGTGTCGCCAATCACTGTGCGGTCTGTGGCAGTGCTGAACAGGTTGATAGTCGCGGTATTTTCATCCCCCAGACGGCCATCGCTATCAATCGCAATATCGTTTGAGCGGACCGCGATTTCAGGGGCCTGTGTGAGCCCGCCAAAGCTGGCCAATGCGCCTGCATCAATCTGCAATAATGTTGATAGCGTTACTGCGCCTGCAAAGGCGATATTGCCCGTGGCTGCGCCAATCAGATTGCCGCCGCCTCTAATGCTTTCAATCAAAACATTGCCGTTTAGCGGGTCAGGATTGCTGGCGAACAGCGTTGCCAGATCAATGCCGGGGTTATTGATAATTACCGCGCTGTCGCCAAAATAGATAAAATTACCAGCCGCCTGTGCAGAGTCTATTTCGCCGGTGGTTAGGCCGCCTGCTGAGAGCAGTACAACATCACCGCCCGATGATATGTCGCCCGCCACAATATCACCGCCAATGGTTAATAAGCCAATATTCTCATCAGTGCTGAGTGACCCGGCAATAATGCCATTGCCTGCGCTTAATGAAATACCGAAATCATCCTGCGGATCGGCAAGGCCAGAGGTGCTAATTCGCTCGACAGAAAGCGCGCCATCGCTCTCAATTGAGATGCCGCTACTAGCCTCAATTACTGCAAAAACTGCATCATTGCCTGCATTGACATTTAGACCGCCGCCAATGTCAATCAGGCCGCTATTGATATTTTGCCCTGCGTCAAGTTCGACATCTGCATTGCCAATGATACGGCGAATTTGCAGATCGCCCATCTGGGCAATGACCGAAATCAGGCCCATTGAGGCAAATAAATCTCGTGTCGTCACTTGCTGAGACGCAAAGATGTTGATGCTTTGCCCTGCGTCAACATCGCTGGTGTTAATTGTGCCAGCAGCGGCATTTACGTCAATAATGCCGTTTGAAAGCAATATACCGCTGTTAATATTGCCCATGGCTGCACCGATTATGATGCCGCTGCCGCCCTCAACATCGCCAACATCTATTAAACCATCAACGGTATTAAGCGCGACAGCGCCGGTGCTGATAATATTACCGGTATTTATAAAGCCGATATTGGTGGAGAGGGTGATGTCACTTGCCGCGTCCAGCGATCCGGTCCTGATGTCGCCAATGTCGGTTTGGATTTCAATATTGCCAGCGCTAATGATATCAAATAAGAATGCGTCGCCTACAACATTGATAAAAATATCATTGGCGCTGCTAAGATTGGTTGAAAGAATGACATCTTGGGGCGAGGTGAAAAAGGCATTGCCATTCACTGTCAATAGGCCCGGATTTTCAGGAAATGTTCCAGAATTGGTGATGTCAGAGACAAATGTGCTGGCTGCCAAACTAAGATCACCACCAACATTAATCGCAGTGTCTGTATTCAAAATATTCTGCGTAAAAACAGCCAGATAACCCTCTGTAGTCAGAGTTAGATTGTCGGTTATATTTAATATTGAATCCTCAGCAAAAATGAAGCTAGGGTTGGTCACGGGGTCAATAAACCCGCCTGTTACATTGGCGACAAAAGAGTTGATGAGCGCATCGCTTTGGGTGAGCTGGATGGCCGCTGTGCCGGACATGCTTTGCCCTGTAACCGCGCCATCGCCGGCCGATGTCAGATTGGAAAACATAATATCGCCAGCCGTTACATCGCCGCGGTCAGTCAGATCGAACCGGTTGGTGGCCAATAATGTTAGGTCGCCGCCTGCCGCATCACCGCCATTTCCCTCAATATTGCCGATGCCACCATTGCCGCCCATCGTTCCCGTAAAGACTGTAATGTTGCCAAAGCTAGTGGGGGAGCCGCGGCTGAGAAACAGCACAGAATTACCGATGGCAGAGCCGCCAAGGCCGCCATTTCCATCGGGATTGCCATTAGCATCCAATCCGCTATTCCCGCCATCTCCGCCGTTGACACTGCTGTTTACCATTATGTCACCAAAGCTGGCCGAGCCAAGCGTTTGGCCCGTTACGCCGCCGCTAATCGTGCCAATTTGATAAAGACCGCCCGCAAGAACGTTACCGCCATTGCCGCCATTACCGCTATTACCCCCATCGCCGCCACGGCCTGCGGAAATCGCAGTAAAAATATTGATATTGCCCGTGCTCAGCGCTCCACGCGCAGCCTGACCTGCAATTAAAACAGAACCACCGCTTGCATCACCGCCATTGCCGCCATTACTGCCAGCCAGTGAATTATTGCCGCCGCTTCCGGCTGAAGCCATAAGGCTAAGGCCGATATCGCCCACATTAATGGTGCTCAAAATATCGG
>CAZAHS010000201.1:0-4411 GCA_964484855.1 uncultured Sphingomonadaceae bacterium
ATGGTGGACGGCGCGGAATTAATGGGCATGATCCCGCGCGGTACCCATGATTGGGACAAGTTTTTGGTACCTGATGAAATTGAAGCAATGTTCAGCGATTTGGGCATGCACATGTCGGCGCTGACCGGCATTGCGTTTGACCCGATACGCGGATTGCATCTGGGGGATAATGTGCAGCTTAATTATATCGCCTGTTTTCACCGTGCGGGGTAATATGCAGGTGACAGCAGATATTATAGCGCGCGAATATCAGGTGACGGACAAGCATGATTGTCTGGCGATATTTGATAGCAATACACCGCCCTTTTTTGATCCATCAGAGCGCGCTTTATTTGAAGCGTTTCTGGATGGCCCAAGGGGCGATTATATGGTGCTGGCACATGGCGGCGCGATAGTTGGTTGCGGCGGAATTGCGCGTGAGGATGACGGGGTTACGATCACCTTTACATGGGGTATGGTCGAGCGCGGCCGCCATAAATTGGGGCTGGGCCGTTTCCTGACAGAGGCGCGGTTGGAGCGCATTAAAATGCTGGATAATGTCGCGCGGATTGAACTCAACACCACGCCGCAGATTGAACCTTTTTTTGAACATATGGGCTTTGCGCAAATCAAATATGAAAAAGATGGCTATGCCCCGGGCATGGACAGAGTGACCATGGAGATGCCGCTTTGATACAGGCGGCTGTTTCTTTTGCGTTCTAGAAAGATTGATGCTTCGGCCCTAAGCCTCCGCCTTTGCGGGGGGTGACGCTTTAGAAAGCCAAAAATATCCCGCCGCGCGTCAAAAATCCACATCTGGATAATGTTTTGGCGGATTAATGCCGCCCATGCGATCAGCCAATAATGGCCGGAAGGCAGGGCGCGATTTTATAACACTATACCATGTGTGTGCCTGATTATGGCCTGCCCAATCAATGCCGCCCAGATAATCTGCAACAGAAATCTGCGCGGCTGCGGCAAGGTCGGCCATGCTGAGTGTAGAGCCAGCAACCCATGAACGGCTATCAACCAGATAATCGAGATAATCCAAATGCGTATTGGCGAGGCGCAGGGCCTCTCTCAAAATGCTGGCATTAGGCGATTCACGCGTGAAAAGCCGTTTTTTCATGCGTTCATGGAGCAGGGGAGCGACCACATCACCATAAAAATGCTCTTCAAACAGCGCAACAAGACGGCGAATTTCTGCGCGATATGTCGCACTGCCGCCGAGCAGCGGGTTACGGTCCTGCGTTTCTTCCATATATTCACATATTGCCCGGCTATCGGTCAGGACAAGCTTGCGCTCTTTATTAACCAGCACTGGGGTTCGGCCAGCCGGATTGAGGTTAAGAAAATCATCGCGCATTTCCCATGGCAGCTCGCTAACTAGCTCATAGCCAATGCTTTTCTCGCTCATCAATAGTCTGACCTTGCGTGAAAAGGGGCAGAGGGGGAATTGGTAAAGTTGCCACATAAATGCCTTTTGCAGCAGACTGCTGCTATCGTCCACCATTAGCTGTTGTAAATGCGGCGATATGTCGTGGACAAATGATCCTGATGGGCAATAGGCAAAGGTCAATTGCTTCATCAGGGCAAAACGTCACGGCATTTGCCGACAAATATAATGGTTTCATCTTATTCATATATTATTCAAGCCTGCAACATCATATCGACAACGAAACAGGGTTTTTTGAGGAGAGAGTTATGATGAAAAAGTCAATTATTTCAGCATTTGTGCTGGGCGGTGCATTGGCTGCATCACCGGCAATGGCGCAAAATAGTGATGGCGATGCCGAGTTTTATGTAGGCGCAAGTGCGGGCTATCATGATATTGGAGAACTGCCCTTTGTTGGTACAGTTGATGGGGGAATTTATGGCGGTTATGCTGGTATTGATGTGCCTATCGGAGAGACTGTTATCATAGGCGTAGAGGGCAATTATCACTTTGGTTCCGGCGATATTGATAGCGAATATGGCGTGGTTTCCAAACTTGGCGTAAGAGTTGGTAATGGCAGCCAATTATATCTACGCGGTGGTTATCAGGAAGTCGATTTTGACTTGGAAAATATCATTGGTGGGCCAATACCTGCAGGGGTTGAAGACAGTGATGGCGATTATGTTGTCGGCATTGGCGGCCAGATCAAAACAGGTCGCAATATCGGGCTGCGCGCGGTTGTAGATACTTTGGGCTTCGATACATTGCGGGCTACCGTTGGTATCCAGTATAATTTCTAATATGCGATCATTTTGGGTCAGTATTCTGGCCCGTTAAGACAAAAACCCCTCTGCTTTTGGGCAGAGGGGTTTTATTGTCCATTTATACTGATTATTACTCCGCAGCGATGGCGGTATCACTCAGCGGAACAGGTAAGCGATTAATCATCTCTTTCGGGCAAATTTGCCAGAATTGGCCGCGATAATCTTCCCAGCCATCGAGAATTTCCTGCGCCCATTTGCTGGCCGTCATTTCCACATGCTGTTCAATCAATTCGCGCAACTGGCCTTCCCAATGGGCGCTTTGCAGTCTTTGCCATGTTATGGATTCAGGGTTTGCGCGTTTCTCAAACTCATTCTTCATATCCAGAACATAGGCCATGCCGCCGGTCATGCCCGCGCCAAAATTGCTGCCTGTCTTGCCCAATATTACGGCAACGCCGCCAGTCATATATTCGCAGCCATTGGCACCAATGCCTTCAACCACAACATGCGCGCCGCTGTTGCGAACGGCAAATCTTTCACCCGCATGGCCAGCGGCAAACAGATAACCGGATGTCGCGCCGTATAATACGGTATTGCCGATAATCACATTGTCTTGGCTTAGCAGGGAAGAACTGACCGTTGGGCGCACTGTTATTACGCCGCCAGACAAGCCTTTGCCAACATAGTCATTGGCATCGCCAAACACTTCCAGCTTCACGCCCTGGCACAGAAAAGCGCCAAGAGACTGGCCCGCACTGCCGCGCAAACGCACATGAACATGGCCTGCTGCTAAAGCTTGCATGCCAAAGCGCTCTGTAATTTCAGCGGAAAGCCGCGTGCCGACCGCGCGGTGCGTATTGCTGACATTATAGGCCATTTGCATTTTCTCACCGCGTTCAAAAACCGGTGCAGCGTCCCGCAAAATTTGCGCATCCAGACTGTCCGGTACAGCATTGCGTCCGCCCGGCACATTGAAGCGCCGCGCTTCATCGGGCGCATCAACCTTTGCCAAAATGGGGTTAAGGTCAAGATCGTCCAGATGCTCGGCACCGCGGCTGACTTGGCGCAGCAATTCAGTGCGCCCGATGATTTCATCAAGCGAGCGATAGCCAAGCTTTGCCAATATCGCACGCACATCTTCAGCGATGAAGGTCATCAAATTGATAACTTTCTCCGGTGTTCCAGTGAATTTCTCGCGCAATCGCTCATCCTGCACACAAACACCCACGGGGCAGGTATTGCTATGGCATTGGCGCACCATGATGCAGCCCATGGCAACCAGGCTTAACGTGCCGATGCCATATTCCTCTGCGCCCAAAATTGCGGCAATCACAATATCGCGGCCAGTTTTCAGGCCGCCATCTGTGCGCAGCCTGATGCGGTGGCGCAAATTGTTCAGGGTCAGCACCTGATTAACCTCAGACAAGCCCATTTCCCAAGGCGTACCAGCATGTTTGATGCTGGTCTGCGGGGATGCGCCGGTGCCGCCATTATGGCCAGAAACCAAGATAACATCAGCATGCGCTTTGGCCACGCCAGCGGCAATGGTGCCGATACCAGCAGAAGCAACCAGCTTCACGCAAACACGCGCACGCGGATTAATCTGCTTCAGATCATAAATAAGCTGCGCCAGATCCTCAATCGAATAAATATCATGATGGGGCGGCGGGCTGATAAGCGTAACGCCTGGTGTAGAATGGCGCAATTTGGCGATAAATTCGGTAACCTTAAAGCCCGGCAATTGCCCGCCTTCACCGGGCTTTGCGCCCTGTGCGACTTTAATTTCAATCTCTTCACATGCGCCCAGATATTCCGCCGTTACGCCAAAGCGGCCAGAGGCCACCTGTTTAATAGCGCTGTTGCCATTATCGCCATTGGCATAGGGTTGATAGCGCTCTTTAGATTCGCCGCCTTCGCCGGATACAGCTTTGGCACCGATACGGTTCATGGCAATGGCCAGTGTTTCATGTGCCTCAGGCGATAATGCGCCAAGGGACATGCCAGGTGTGATAAAGCGTTTGCGAATTTCCGTAATCGCCTCAACCTCGTCGAGCGGAACTTCTTCACGGTTATAGTTAAATTCCATCAAATCGCGCAGCGCCATAGGCGGCTGGTCTTCCAGCGCTTTGGCAAAGCGGCGATAAGTCGAATAGCTGTCATTAGCGACGGCAGTTTGCAATGTGTGCATCATATCGGCGGAATAGCCATGGGTTTCCCCGCCCTGACGCTGACG
>CAZAHS010000202.1:0-4401 GCA_964484855.1 uncultured Sphingomonadaceae bacterium
ACCATCGCCTGGTCATATTGGTCATATTGATACATGGGATTCAGGCTTTCTCAATGGGGATGGAGGTGTTGATGGCTAAGTCTGCACGGACGGTCGGGCCAAATGCGCGCACGCGGTCTTTAATGTGCAGCGGCATTGGGCCTTGATCGGTGATTTCAGCATCGATAATATAAGGTACATTGACGCGTAAAGCGGCTTCTTCGCGCGCGATAATTGCTTCGGCCTCATCAGCGGCATCAACGGCGTCTGCCAAATGGCGCGACCATGTCTCGCCGCCAGACCACCAGATAACATCGCCGGTTTTCAAGTCATTTCCGGTTGCAATTCTCATAATATATACGCTCCAACAGGCTCGGCATGAGCGGTTTGGGGAATGAATTTTTGTAAGGCATCCTCAGCATCTGCGCGCAGCACTACATCGCCAATAACCAGCAATGCCGGGCTTTTGACACCATGGCGCGCAATCATATCGGGCAGGTCAGTCAGCAAAGTGCGTAATACCCGCGCATCACTGCGGGTCGCATTTTCCATGACCGCAACCGGCATATCGGGTGTTACACCGTCCGCGATCAACTTCTCGACAATCGCCTCTGCGGTGTGGACGCCCATATAGATGACCAAAGTGCGGCCCTTGCCAGCCAGCCCCGCCCATTTCTGTTCAGAAAGGCCTTTGCACTGGCCCGCCACAAAGGTAACGGCGCTGCTATCTTCGCGGTGGGTGAGCGGCAATAGTGCCTGTGCTGCGCCGCCATTGGCCGCGCTGATGCCCGGAACAACGCTCACGGCAATGCCAGCGGCCCGGCAATCATCCACCTCTTCGCCGCCGCGGCCAAAAATAAACGGGTCGCCGCCTTTTAGGCGCACAACATCATGCCCCTTTTGCGCTTCAGCAATCAGCAACGCATTTATGCCTTGCTGCGGCACAGTATGGCGCGCGCGCTTTTTGGCGACGCAGATCATGCGGCAATCATCGGGGGCCAAAGCCAGAATAGCGTCATCCACCAGACCATCATGCACGATAATTTGTGCAGAAGAGATGATGCGCGCTGCTTTAACGGTAAGAAGGTCTGGATCGCCCGGGCCTGCGCCGACCAGATAGACATGACCTGTAGCCATATGGCCGGTCTTGCCGGTTTCAGCAATTTGATGTGTTAAAGGGGCCGTTTTGCGCATAGACTATATCTCTAAATTACCAACTATATGGTATCATTACAGACATGTGGCCGCGCACTGGCCATCAATCAAAATATAATCTTTTGGCTGTTGTGAAGATTAACTTCACTCACAAGCCAATTCCATTGAAAATTTATATTTATCAGTACCTTGAAGTTATTCGAAATGTGTTTGCGGGGCCTTTAGGCCAATGCCGATTGTGGCGCGCGGTTGCTCAACCTCCACAGAAGCCACAGGATAAGCACAATAATCTGCGGCATAATAAGCGCTGGGGCGGTGATTGCCTGACAATCCTATACCGCCAAATGGAGCGCTGGAAGAAGCACCATTTGTCGGGCGATTCCAATTAACAATGCCGGCGCGGCTATTGGCCCAGAATTGGTTATAAAGCTCTGGAGTGCCGCCCACCAAAGACGCAGATAAGCCAAAGCGGGTGTTGTTTGCCTCTAATATAGCCTCTTCAAAATTGCTGGCTTTTATAACCTGTAATAAGGGGCCAAAAAGCTCAATATCCGGGCGGTCTTTAACATTTGTCACATCAATAATGGCTGGCGTTACAAATGGCAGATTTGGCTTAGGCCGCGCCATATGTTTGATAGCTTTGCCGCCGCGATTAAGCAGGGCCAGAAAACTTTCTGTCAAACCATCGGCTACATCATCATCAATAACCGGCCCCATGAAAGGCTGCGGGTCTGCAAAAGGTTCATCTATAATCAACCGGTCTGTTGTCTTTTTCAATTCTGATATCAGTTCATCATACATTGTATCTTTGACAATCAAACGCCGCGCCGCGGAACAGCGCTGTCCTGCAGTTGTAAACGCAGACTGTATAATGATAGAAACGGCATCAGGTATTTTGGGTGTATCCCAAACAACCAGCGGGTTATTGCCGCCCATTTCAAGCGCGACAATTTTTTGTGGTTGGGATATCAAAACTCTATTAATCGCCAGACCGGTATAGGCGGAGCCGGTGAATAATATACCGTCCACATCCTTATGGCTGACCAGTTTTTTGCCTTCATTCGGGCCGCCAATAACAACCCGTACAGCATCTTTAGGAATATTGGCAGCAGCATAAAGGCTGGCCAGCATCTCGCCAGTTGCCGGAGTTTTTTCTGATGGTTTGAACACCACTGTATTACCGGCCAATAGGGCAGGCACGATATGGCCATTGGGCAAATGGGCCGGAAAATTATATGGTCCCAAAACCGCCATCACGCCATGTGGTTTATGCCGCAATGCCATTTTGCCGGACAATGCATTGTCCAAACTGCGCTGCGGGGTGCGCTCGCTATAGGCATTTATTGAAATCTCAACCTTATTGACAACGGCTTCCACCTCGGTGCGGGCTTCCCAAATCGGTTTTCCGGTTTCAAACGCAATGCATTTCGCCAGTTCTTCACTTTGTGCGCGCACTTCATTGGCAAAGCGGCGTAATGCTTCAGAACGTCTGGCGAGCGGCTGACTGGCCCATTGCGGCCATACAGCACGTGCAGCGGCCACATCCTCATCAACATCGCTAATCGGCTTGCGCCAATATTCCTTGCCGGTTGCCGGTTCATAGGAAATAATTTCGCTCACAGCGTTTTTTGAACCTCCAAAAACCCAAATATATTTTGCGTCAAACCATGGTTAACAGCAAAGCACTAGGCGCTAAATTAGCGAATCTCAACCTTCACATTAAACTATAAGTAACGCGGGTTATTATTTTGCAAATGCCTATGTGCTTTTGCCATATCGCGTAAAGCGGCTATTTTATCACATAGCGGGGACCAGTCATCGCGTTCGGCTATTGCGGACCACAGGCTTTCTACTTCCTCTATAGCCATGGATTGCGGCTTATCTTGTTGCCAATAGGGGTGTTTATCCTCCCCGGTTGGCTGATAATCTTTCAAAATCAGTAAGAAATCATCCAGTTTTTTCTGCTCATCGGCCTTTAACGGGGGTAAGGCAATCGTTTGTCTGCCATGTATATGTGCACGGGCAAAAAAGAAAAACTCATCAATAGTCAGAACCTCGCTCAGCAAAAACTGTTCTGCGCTTTGGACCAATTGCGTGTCTTTGTCCTGACCTTGCTGCACTATGCCTAGTCGCCAGCAAAATTGCTGTGTGAGCGCTTTTTGGTAGCGTAAGCCAAAATCATCCAATGTTGCGATCAGTGGTTCGGCCGGGCAAATCATGCGCAAAGCAGAGCCAAGCTGCCCCAAATTCCAGTGAAATGCCTCTGGCTGACGGGCAAAACAATATAACCCCTGATGGTCAAAATAAGCAGCGGTAAAACCCGGTTGCCAATGCTGGGCAAAGCGCCACGGCCCATAGTCAAAACTCTCGCCCGATATATTCATATTATCAGTGTTGAGCACACCATGAACAAAGCCCGCAACCATATAGCTGGCTACCAAATCGGCCATGCGGCTGGCCGCAGCGTCAAACAGCATAGCGGCACAATCACCATCGCTTTCATTATCAATATTATCGGCAATTTGCGGATAATATTGTTTCAGGCAATAGCGCACCAGCCGCGCCATTCCGGCTTCATCTTGCAAATAGGCAAGGCGTTGAAAGGTACCAAAACGAATATGGCCATGGCTAAGCCGCACCATAACTGCTGAGCGTGTTGGCGAAGGTTCATCACCGCGCCATAATTCCTCATGCGTCTCAATGATAGAAAATGTCTTGCTCGTGTTTACACCAAGTGCTTCCAGCATTTCACTCGCCAAATATTCGCGTACTGCGCCTTTTAGGGTTAGGCGGCCATCGGCGGTGCGGCTCCACGGCGTAGTGCCGGAACCTTTGGTGCCCAAATCCATAAGGCGGTCATTCTGGTCCAGCATTTGCGCAAACAAAAACCCGCGTCCATCTCCAATTTCAGGATTATATACGCGAAATTGATGCCCATGATAGCGCAGCGCCAATGGTGTCACCAGACTATCGGGTAAAGCTTCAAAGCGGCCAAAATGCTTCAACCAATCATCATCACTTAATGCAGAAAGGCCAATTTGCGCAGCGGCATGGTCGTTGCGCAAGCGCAAGGTGAGGCGCGGAAAGTCCGCAGGGGCTACAGGATCGCCCAGCAAATCCTGCAAAGCGGTAAAAGTTTGTGTGCCGCGATACACAGCGGCTTGCGATTGATCGTTCATATGGGCATTAGTGAACTGACCAAAAGGGTGGTGCAAGGCAGATGAGCCAGAAATCAGCATATAATTATGAAAATGGCTATTGGTGGTC
>CAZAHS010000203.1:0-4394 GCA_964484855.1 uncultured Sphingomonadaceae bacterium
ACGGGGCGGCGCTGGCTGGCGGAGCAGATTTCTGAACTGGAATTTGAAAATGGTCTGCGCATAGATATTGGCCGGATTGATGGCTCTATTTATAATCGCGCCATTATCCGTGATCTTAGCTTGTCCGACCCTGAAAAAGAGTTTCTGACATTAGAAGAGGCCAAGCTGGACTGGCGGCCCTTATCTTGGCTGCGCAATAAATTGGATATCCGTTCATTGGCGCTGCGCAATGGGCGGCTATTGGCTCTGCCAGAATTTTTAGAAACTGATAGCACAGCGCCTATTTTGCCGGATTTTGATATCCGCCTTGATAGCCTGACCAGCCAGAATTTCGTGATTGCCCCCGCCATTGCCGGGCAGGAGCGTATAGCCAATATCACCGCCAATGCAGATATTCGCAGCGGCAAAGTCTTGCTGGACCTCAGCGCAATGTTGGTGGGCGGGGATGACCGCGTTATAGCCAAGATAAATGTCGCGCCTGACGATGATATTTTTGATCTAAATGCCGAAATAAATGCGCCGAAAGATGGCGTCTTGGCGCGGCTTGCGGGGTTAGAACGCGGCCTGCAAATCACTGTCGCTGGTGATGGCAGCTATGCCAAATGGCAGGGCGCGCTGATTGCGCGTGATGATGCGCAATTGCTTGCTGATCTGGCGCTAACCGAACAAAGCGGTGACTATACGGTGAAGGGTGACATATTCCCCACCACTTTCGTGAGCGGCGATGTGGCGGCGCTTATTGGCGAGAAAGTTGCGCTGGACGGTGCAGGCAATTTTGCAAACCGGACAGTGACTGGACGGCTGCGCGCCAATCTTGCTGCATTTGGGGTAGAGGGGCAGGGCGCGGTTAATCTGGCGGACAATGAATTTATTGATTTGGCGCTCACCACATCTGGCCGATCGAAAAGCTTTACGGCTTTTGGCGCAGCATTTGAAAATCTGTCCACCAAAATGCTGCTTAATGGCAGTTTTGATGACTGGCAAAGTCCGCTCAACCTAACGGCCAGCGCTTTGACCTATGGTGATTATAGCGCGGCGGATATCGCCGTTAATGGCAATATATCCTCTGCGGCTGGCCGGATTGAGAGCGATGTGGCGCTCGCTGCTGCCAAGCTGGTTACGGGTATAGAGCTTATTGATGCCATATTGGGGCCAGTGGCCCTGACTGGTGATTTTGCGCTGGAAGATGGCAAAATATCGTCACAGGAAATGTCTCTGCAATCGGGTCAACTGGCCGGTATATTTGGCCTGAATGGTGATATTGCAGCGAACATATATAGGCTGGATGGTCAGCTAAAGCTTGATGACTATAGCATAGAAAATATTGCCAAAGCGGATATTTCTGCTGATGTTCAGCTTGGTTTTGGCGCCGCCTTTACCGCACAAGCGGCGATAAAGGGAAATAGCCGCGAAGTTGTGAACCAGTCACTGGCCCAATATGTTGGTCAGGCTATCCGCTTTGCCGGAAATGTTGATTATGCAGATGGCCGCCCGCTTGTTTTTCGTGATGTTGAGATTGCGGGCAGTCAATTGTCCCTGCTTGGCGGGGGGCGGCTGGAAGCAGACGGCACGGCAATTGTGCGGGCGTCGGGGAACCACCGCGATTACGGGTCGTTTGACATTGATGCGCAAGGGCAGGGGTCTTTAGAGCAAGCGACATTGGTGCTGGCCAACCCACTGCCTGCATTGGGCCTGAAAAATGTTGAGCTGGCATTGGCTGAGGCGGAGCAGGGTTTTGGCGTAACAGCCAAGGGTGGTTCGCTTATCGGGCCTTTTTCGGGGCTGGCCAATATATTGGCGCTGGACGATGGCCGCACCCGCATTGCTGTGCGTGAATTAAACATCAGCGCAACGCAAGTGACGGGTAATATCTTCACGGGCAATAGCGGCACCAGCGGTAATTTTGCCCTGACTGGCGGCGGAGTAAATGGTGATATCGTGCTGGCCAGTACGCCGCAAAATACCAGCCTGACCGGAGATATTGTTCTGGCCAATGCCCGTTTTGGAGGCGATACACCGATTTTAATCCGTCAGGGTAAAGTCGATATCACTGCCAGCTTTGGTGATGATCTGCCGCGTATCAACGCCTCTTTAAGCGCGCAGGGCATATCGCGCGGCAATTTATTTGTTGGGCGCATTGCCGCTAATGCTGATCTGCCCGGCTGTTTATCAGCAGAAATTGGCACGTCACAAGACTGTGCAGGAACTGTTACCGCATCGCTGGCCGGCAGGCGCGGTAGCCGCTTTGATTTACAGACACGCACGCGCATTGAGCGTCAGCGCATTGCGGTTGATATTGATGGTGCCTATGGCCGCCGCAAAATCGTAACGCGCCGCAAAGCAATTATTCGCAAAACTGATAATGGCTGGCAGCTTTCCAATGGGCAGCTTCAAATTGGGCGCGGTATGCTGGATGTTGAGGGGCTATTTGGCGATGACCGGCAATATGTAGAGCTGGGTTTGCAGCGTGTGCCTCTTGCCGTGCTGGATGTGGCTTATAGCGATTTGGGATTAAGCGGCACGGCATCGGGCGCGCTTAATCTGGATTTCCGCAGCGGCCGCAACCCCAAAGGAAGCGCAAAATTGCGTCTTAACCGCTTGGCACGTTCAACCATTGCACTGACATCGCGGCCCGTTGATCTGGCGCTGAATGCGCGTCTGAATGATGATAATCTGGCAGTGCGGACTATCATTCGCGATAAGGATCAGGAACTTGGCCGCGCGCAATTGCGTCTTGCTAACATGCCTAACAATACCGCTTTGGTAGACCGTCTGCTGCGTGCAGATTTGCTGGGTGAGATTAAATATAATGGCCCTGTTGATGCCTTATGGCGGCTAACCGGTGTTGAGGTGTTGGATATTACAGGCGGCGTATCTCTGCGGGCCGATGCGCGCGGAAGCTTAACCAATCCGCTGGTGCAGGGCCGTTTGGCAACACGCGATGCGCGGCTGGAAAGTCCGCTTTCAGGTACCGTCATTAATCAGATTGCCGCGCAGGGGCGCTTTGCCGGTGATGTGCTAACATTGTCCGGGATTAAAGGAAAAACCCCCAATGACGGCAATATAACCGGCGGCGGAACCATCCGCTTTGGGGGTAAGCAATTTGCCAGCTTTGATCTGGCCTTTAATGCGGATAATGCCAATTTGCTGGTCCGTGATGATTTTGCCGCAACGGTAACCGGGCGCATTACCGCAAAATCAGAAGGGGATCGCGGCGGCGTTTTGGGCGGTGATGTGCTGATTAATCGCGGGCGCTTCAATCTGGGTAAGGCCGAAGCGCTGACCGAATTGCCCGATATTGCGTATAGAGAGATTAATCGCCGGGCCGATGAAGCGCCGCCGGTGAGCAAAGCGACACCATGGCGCTATGCCATAAAGGCGCGCGCGAAAAACCGCATTGCCGTGCGCGGTCTGGGCATTGATAGCGAATGGCGCGCAGATATTGCCATTAAAGGCCCCGTCAATCAGCCGCGTATTAGCGGCGAAGCCAATTTGGTGCGCGGGGAATATGAATTTGCCGGTCGCAATTTTGATCTGGAGCGTGGCCGCATCCGTTTCCAACAGGCCTTTCCCACGGACCCGCTGCTGGACATTGTCGCCACCGCTGACCTGCCAGATATTGATGCGGATATTCGTGTGGGCGGCTCTGGCCTGCGCCCCGAAATCACTTTTTCCAGTATTCCGCAATTGCCTGAAGATGAATTGCTGGCGCGTTTGCTGTTCGGATCGTCCGTTACCGATATTTCCGCGCCAGAGGCTGTGCAATTGGCAGCGGCCATTGCCTCTTTGCGCGGTGGCGGCGGTCTGGACCCGATTAATGCGCTGCGCGGTGCGGTCGGTCTGGACAGGCTGCGCATCATTGCGGCAGATCCCAGTATCGGGCAGGGCATTAGCATTGGGGCCGGCAAATATATTACCCGCAATGTCTATGTTGAGGTGATTACCGACGGGCAGGGCTATTCTGCAACGCAGGCGGAATTCCAGATTACCCGCTGGTTATCTATTCTCTCAACCGTTTCCACCATTGGGCGGCAGAGCGTTAATGCGCGGATATCACGCGATTATTAGCGTTGCTCAAACATAAGTTTACGCAGCTTTTAATTTAACATCTTCCCATCGCAGTCAGTTGACACTAATGTAAGCTATATGTCGCACCTTCACGATCATGCTATATGCGTTTCGCCCGATGATATTGATTTTATGGGGCATGTGAACAATGCCAATTATCTTAATTGGGTGCAGGAGGCCGTTATCGCCCATTGGGAGCGTATTGCGCCCCCCGCGGCGGTTGCGGAGCATCTCTGGGTCGCATTAAAGCATGAAATTACCTATCGCAAACCGGCCTTTATTGACGATGAGGTGATTGCCACTGTCATCCTTGAAAAAGTGCATGG
>CAZAHS010000204.1:0-4366 GCA_964484855.1 uncultured Sphingomonadaceae bacterium
TCAATCTTCCGGTAAAATAATCGCTATGGGAACTATAGAGGCACCGCGCTCAACCAACACAGAAAATCGTGCTCCGGGCTGCATTTTCTGCAAAAAAGCGTCACTGTCTTCGGCGCTGGTGATATCAATATTATCATATTGCACCACAATATCGCCCTGCTGGAAGCCCAGCCAATCAAGCGCAAGCGCATTTGACTGTGCACCGATTGACAGGCCGGTTACCTTATTGCCCTCATTGCGCAGTTGGAATGAAAGCCCTTGAGAGAGCGAATCCACATTAATCTCAAAATCTTCGCCGCCATCTTGCCCGCCGCCCTCATCCGCATTGTCAGGCGCGAATTGTTCATTACCGCCAATTGTCGCCACCTCATCGGATTGATCGATAAACAGGCTTTCGCGCACTCCGCCGCGCTCCAGCGTTACATTATCAAAAGCAACCGCCACCAATTTCACGCCGGGCACCACTTCATCGCCGATAAGGAAATTTTTCTGCACCCCATCTGTGCCGGCAATGATCGCTGACCCCGTATCGGTGACCGCATTCATGCGCGTGCCATAAAGCACAAGATCCAATGCCGTTACCCGCGCAGGGCCATTGGATTGGCCAGTCGCGGCAAGGGTTTGACCAGTAAAAGGATTATAACGCGAAAGAATAGCCGCACGCTCTTCAACCGGGGCAATAACCGCTTGGCGCGGTTGCCAACCGCCAACGGGAATAACTGGACTGAGCAACAAAAAAACCAAGCGCACCAATTGCCATAATAACAGACCTGCCAAAACAGCCGCCGCAAGCCAGAACCAGATGCCCTGACGGCCATGCGCATTACTGATTTTCGGCAAGGTCAATCGCATGGTGACGAATCATTCTCCTGAAATACTGTTCTACCGCGCAAACCCTATCATGCGTGACCGCTAACATTGACCGTTTTTTTACAAAGCCATTTCTGCGGGCAAATATTGTTTGGCATAAGCGGCCATACCAGAACAAAAAGGGCAGCCTTTACAGACCGCCCTTTCTTTATCTGAATATCTTTTTCACTGCTTAAAATTCAATATTCGCGCCAAAGCTGATTGTGGTGCCATAATCATAGCTATTGGCGATAACGCGCGACACATCATTTTGCTGAAGCTCAATATAGCTTTCGCCCAATATGTTACGCGCTTCAAATTGGAGCTCGACCGTTTTGCCAAATAGTGACAGGCCTTCACGCCATACAAAATCAAGCAAAACGCCTGGCTCTTCAAACAGATCAGGCTGGCCCTGTGTGCCGCGATTGGTAACCCGCGGGCTGTTATAGGTCAGGATGAAAGTCTGCTGTGATGTCCGGTCACTCGTGCTTTCAAAACCCAGTTGAATATTTGCCAAATGCTTTGACTGGCCCACCAAGCGGTCACCATCATCAAACACACCGGAGGCCGCTGACAATTGCCCGGGATTAAAGGGCGTGAAAATCATATCATCCTCGCCAACATTAATTGACGAGTCAGTGAAAGTATAATTGGCCGCCACCAATAAACGGCGTTCTTCCCAGAAATTGCCGCCCAGATTATACAGATCAAAATATTGGACGGCCTCTACCTCAATGCCAAATAATTCTGCGCTCGGCGCGTTGGCAAATGTGGTAAAACGGGCAGAATCCCCCTGCGCAAAGGCAATCAGCTCAATAGGATCAGTAATATCTTTATAGAATACTGCCGCCGTTATCCGCTCGTCACGGCCGGTATACCATTCATAACGGGCTTCTAAGTTGGTAAGCGAGCTGTTCTGCAAAAACTCATTGCCGAAAAAGACGCGGTCCGTTTCGAAATCGAGAAATTGCTGATTGGCCAGCTCACGAAATTGCGGCCGCGCCAATGTTTGCGATGCCGCAACACGAAATTGCATATCTTCCGCAAAATTCCACGTCAGTGTTACTGCCGGCAGAAAGTCGCTTTCATTAATATCGGTCGGAACAATCGGCACAGAACCCAGACCGAAAATATCTTCCGGCGTCACTTGTTGGCTGCCATCCTCATAACGGATACCGGCCTGTAGGCGCAGACCATCGGCCAATTCGGCGTCCAGCTCTGCATAAATGCCCTGCACTTCCAGCTCGCCCGCATAAAATTGCGCGCCTGCAACGCCGAAAAATTCCTGTACCTCAATATCAAAATTTTCGACATTCTGGTCGGAAAGCAGAATATCAATCCGCTGCTGCGTCACTGCTGCTGGCAAGGCATCGCCTGCTGGCACAAATTCAAAATCGCGGCGCAGGGAATCGCGTGTATTGCGGCTATAGGCATAACCCGCTTTCAACGTCACTGCGGTTGCAAAAGGCAGATCATAAGCGAAATCTATACCAAAGCCGATTGTATCATCATCAAGCTCTGAAAAGGCGATGGTTGCAAATTCGCCATTGCCGATCTGGCCCAGGCCGTTGACAAAAACATCTTCGCCGGAACCAGCAAAATTCTCGTTAAAGGCAAAGCCAGAGTTAAATTCAAAGGGCGAATTACGCTGTGCATTCGCATAGCTGGCCCGCACATCGACATCCAGATCGCCAAAATCAAACTCGGCAACAATCTGCGTGTTGAACAATTGCCTTTCAAATGTTGATGTCCGGCCTTCGCTCAACAGGGCATCAGCATCAATAGAGGTGCGGAAACCTTCACGAATGCGCGCCTCTTTTGCGGTGTCGCGGACCAGAAAATTGGTCCAGCGAAATTTATGCTCGCCAATTTCTCCAGCAAGACCAAGCAGGCCATTCACCACAACGCGGTTTTGCGTTGTTAGATAATCAAAACCATTGAGCAAACCCAATTCGCCATCACCAGACGGAACACCGGCAAGTTCTTGACGACCGCTGCGAGTGCGCCAATTATTGCGCCAACCCGCCTGTGCGATAACGCCAAAATAGGCATCGCCAACATAGAAATTGGTGCCTGCAGAAACATTCAAATCACCATTGAACGGTATATTATTATTGCGCTGAATAACCAGCAAATTGGGATCATTTAAACCAGCCGTAATGGCGTCAATGTCCGCCTCTGGCAGACCTGCACCGCCATTGATAACCGGAATATTATTAGCAAAGGCATTTTGCAGACCCGGCGGCAAATCACGCGTACCGTCATCAAAGCCCAAAAAGTCCGTATCACCGCCGCGGAAGGTAAAGCCAACCTCGCCCGTCGCTTCACTGTTATAACCCAATGTACCGCCAATTTTTACGAAGGATTCATCGGGGATGGAGCGCGTGGTCAAATTGATGACACCGCCGCCAAATTCACCGGGATAGCTGGCCGAATAGCTTTTGGTAATCACCGCAGAGCCGATAACGCTGCTGGGGAAGAGATCGAGCGGCACTGTACGGCGCAGCGGTTCAGGAGATGGCAAAGGCAGGCCATTTAGCAATGCCGATGAATAGCGATCACCCAAACCGCGCACAAAAACAAAGCGTCCGCCAACCGTGCTGAGGCCGGTTACACGTGACAATGAACCGGCAATATCGCCATCGGCTGTTCGCGCAATTTCCTCCGCGCTTAAGACCGAAACAACTTCTGCCTGATTACGTACGGGATTGGGTATGAATTTGCCAATAACAGTAATAGGCTGATCGCCGCCTGCACCGGGGCCGGATACTTCCACATCTTCGCCATCTTGATTATCGCCATCTTGATTATCGGCATCTTGATCGGCTGAATCATCTGCATTGTCGCTAGCAGGACTATCTGTGTTCTGCGCAAAAGCCGCTGGCGAAGTGAGCGCAGTGCCCATCATCAAAATCGCGGCATAGGTGAGCGGCTTTTTCATTGCCAAAATTCCCTTTTTTCCCAATATCTTTATACGACATGCGGGGCGAGGCCATATAGCCGCCGCCCCGCAGGTCAATAGTTATTCAAGTGGTTTAACTGGTGGTGATGGCCACATTCTCACATGCTTGGTCACCGGCATTCAAGCCGCAGGTCCAGCCAATAAAGCGTGTATCATTGGCATCACGTACCGCGCCGATATAATCAACAATCTCAAAAAAGCTGCTGACCGTTGACAGATCGAAAACCGGCACACCTATTTCATTAGCGCCATTGATAAAGATCGCGCCCAATGTGCCGCCGCTAGCGGCCAATGTGGATGTGCCGTTCAATGTGTTGTTGCTGCCAGCATCAAAAGAGATTTGCGCCTCAGCAGCACTGACATCGCTATCATCATTAAATGCTGTTCCGCAGGTCAGGAACACCGATTCGTAACGGATCGGGCCAGCATCTTGCAGCGCAGCATCGGCAGCGCGGATAGTCTCTTCGCCATCAATATCCAGACAGGCAGAGAAGTTGGAAATGGTGCCGTTAAACATCGAAATGTCTGCGCCGCCGCGAACCTGTGTGCCGAAAT
>CAZAHS010000205.1:0-4352 GCA_964484855.1 uncultured Sphingomonadaceae bacterium
CAATGTGATTTAGAGCCGCATGAGCTGATCTGGAATGGCGGCGATGTGCATCTTTACACCAACCATGCGCAATTGGTGAAAGAGCAATTATCGCGTACTCCCAGCGGCAAACCGATATTGGAAATTGCGCGCAAGCCCGCTTCTATATTTGATTATGCCATTGATGACTTTGCGGTCCATGGATATGCCCCGCAATCCCATATTTCTGCGCCTGTTGCGGTTTAGGTCTATCCTTATTTTTTGATTCAAACCTATTGCTCCCATAGTGTCTTTGTAATATTAGTGAAGTTAGGCGAAACAAAAATTTAAGCTTTAGCCCAAAACACCAGCGCGCCCATTCGCATGAAATGGGCCGTCACAGGAGAGCCTATGCCGGACGATAGTAAGCCATTGGACCAAAAACCTCCTAGCAATTTGCCGCCTTTGGCCTTGCATGTTCCGCAGCCGAAATTTCGCCCCGGTGACCCTGTAGATTATTCGCATATTGTTATTCCAAAGGCCGGTGACCAGCCGCGCCCTGATATTGCTGTTGATGCCAAGGCAACCAATGATCTGGTTTATGATTTGGTGCGTGTGCTGGATGATGAGGGCAGGGCTATTGGCCCATGGGATCCAAAATTATCCAGCGATGTGCTGATGTCCATGTTGGAAAAAATGGTCTTGGTGCGCGCTTTTGATGAGCGGCTTTTCCGCGCGCAGCGTCAGGGAAAAACCAGCTTTTATATGAAATGCCGCGGTGAGGAAGCGACCTCTGTTGCTGCGGCCTTTGCGCTTGCTTCAGATGACATGGTCTTTCCCAGCTATCGCCAACAAGGTATTTTGATTTCACGCGGTTATCCGCTGATTGAAATGGTGAATCAAATCTACTCCAACAAAGGTGATAAGCTGAAGGGCCGTCAGCTACCGATTATGTATTCATCGCGTGAACATAGTTTTTTCACGATTTCAGGCAATTTGGCGACGCAATATCCACAAGCCGTGGGTTGGGCGATGGCCAGCGCCATTAAAGGCGACACCCGCATCGCGGCTGCATGGTGCGGCGAAGGATCGACGGCGGAAGGTGATTTTCACAGTGCCTGCACTTTTGCAGCCGTTTATAACGCGCCGGTTATATTGAATGTAATCAATAACCAATGGGCCATTTCCAGCTTTTCCGGATTTGCCGGCGCAGAGCGGACCACATTTGCAGCACGTGCAACCGGCTATGGAATTGCCGGATTGCGGGTAGATGGCAATGATCCGTTGGCGGTATATGCCGCAACATCATGGGCCGCAGAGCGTGCGCGGACTAATAAAGGCCCAACCCTGATAGAGCATTTCACTTACCGTACCGAAGGGCATAGTACCTCTGATGATCCGTCCGCCTATCGCAGTGTGGATGAGAGCAGGGACTGGCCGCTTGGCGACCCGATAAACCGCCTTAAACAGCATTTGGTAGTGCTTGGTGTTTGGGATGATGAGCGGCATGCAGAGCTGGACCGCAAAATGGCTGAGACTGTTAAAGATGTGACCAAACAGGCCGAAAAAAACGGTATTTTGGGACATGGCCTGCACCAGCCTTTCGCCACAATGTTTGAAGATGTGTTTGAAGAATTGCCCTGGCATTTGCGTGAGCAAAGCGAGCAAGCGGATCGCGAAAGGGCAGTAAAATGGCCGAACAAATAATCGAGGATATGCAGCATATTTCTGGCGAAGATGCTGTGCAGGTTAAACGCATGAACATGATTGAAGCGATTAATAGCGCGCTTGATGTGGTGCTGGAGCGTGACCCGAATGTTGTTCTTATGGGCGAGGATATCGGTTATTTTGGCGGTGTTTTCCGCTGTACCGCCGGCTTACAGGAAAAACATGGTTTAACCCGGGTATTTGATACACCGATTAGTGAATGCGGCATTATTGGTGCTGCTGTGGGAATGGGGGCTTATGGCTTGCGGCCCGTGCCAGAGATACAATTTGCTGACTATATCTATCCTGGCATTGACCAGCTTATTTCAGAGGCTGCGCGTTTGCGCTATCGTTCTGTTGGTGAATTTATTGCGCCTTTAACCGTGCGTTCGCCCTTTGGCGGCGGTATTTTTGGCGGCCAGACGCATAGCCAATCGCCGGAAAGTCTGTTCACCCATGTGGCGGGCCTGAAAACCGTTATCCCGTCAACACCTTATGATGCCAAAGGGCTTTTAATCGCGTCTATTGAGGATGATGATCCGGTCATATTCTTTGAACCAAAACGCATTTATAACGGGCCGTTTGACGGATTTTATGACAAGCCGGTTCAACCCTGGTCAAAACATGAAGGCTCTCAAGTGCCAGAGGGGCATTACCGCGTTGAATTGGGCAAAGCCAATATAGTGCGGGAAGGCAATGATTTTACGGTGCTGGCCTATGGCACAATGGTGCATGTTGCCAAAGCCGTGGTGGAGGCCAATGGCGTTGATGCAGAAGTGATTGATCTGCGGACCTTGGTGCCGCTTGATATCGAAACGATTGAGGCATCCGTGAAAAAGACAGGCCGCTGTATGATTATACATGAAGCGACCCGTACCAGCGGCTTTGGTGCAGAGCTGGCCGCATTGGTTCAGGAACGGTGTTTTTACCATCTCGAAGCGCCGATAGAGCGCGTTACCGGTTTTGATACGCCTTATCCACATTCGCTTGAATGGGCCTATTTCCCTGGCCCTGTGCGCATTGGCGATGCAATCGCAAAAATATTAAAGGACTGAAATAATGGCGAAATATAGCTATAATCTGCCCGATATTGGTGAAGGTGTCGTTGAGGCGGAAATCGTAGCCTGGCATGTAAAGGTCGGCGATGTGGTTGAGGAGGACGCGCCCATTGCCGACATGATGACAGACAAGGCCACGGTCGAAATGGAAAGCCCTGTTTCCGGCATTGTAACCAAATTGGCTGGTGAAGAGGGTGATATTGTCAATATTGGTTCAATGTTGGTTGAGTTTGAAATCGATGCAGATGAAGCAGAAATTCAGGACAATGAGGAAGATGATGCAACCATAAAAGCAGATGATCTGGCCCAGAACAGCGATAACCAGCCTTTAGCTGCATCGCAAACTGCGCCCAAAAAAGTCAAAGCGCCTGCCAATATTGCGGCTAATACTCCTCCATCTGCGCCGCCGCCGATGATATCCGGCGGTAGTGAAAATGCAAAGGTGCTGGCCTCGCCGGTTGTTCGCAAAAGGGCGCGCGAATTAGGCATTAATCTTGACCGGGTTAAACCACAGGCCGATGGACGTATTCGTCATGCAGATCTGGATGCTTATCTTAGCTATGGCGGCGGCGCTGCGCATGGCGGCCGACGTGATGATGAGGATATTAAGGTCATTGGCATGCGCAAACGCATTGCGCAAAATATGGCCGAATCCAAACGCAATATTCCGCATTTTACCTATGTCGAAGAGATTAATGTCACAAAGCTAGAGGCGATGCGCGCAGAAATGAACGCCAATCGCGGTGACAGGCCGAAACTCACTGTTTTGCCGCTTTTGATTACCGCCATCTGCCGAAACTTGCGCGATTACCCGATGCTGAATGCACGTTATGATGATGAGGCGGGTATTGTTACGCGCTCTGGCGCTGTGCATCTTGGTATTGCAACGCAAACGGATGCGGGGTTGATGGTACCGGTGCTACGCGGCGCCGAAAATATGAGTGTTTGGGACATGGCGCATGAAATTGCCCGGCTTTCCGAAGCAGCACGCAGCGGCAAAGCGCGCAGTGATGAATTATCTGGCTCAACATTAACGCTCACATCGCTCGGCCCATTGGGCGGCATTACAACAACGCCTGTCATCAACAGGCCGGAAGTTGCGATTATTGGCCCGAACAAAATTATTGAGCGGCCCGTTATTGATAATGGTCAGATTGTGATCGCCAAGATGATGAACCTTTCCATCTCTTGCGATCACCGCGTTGTTGATGGCTATGAAGCGGCCAGCTTTGTGCAAGACCTTAAGCGTAAAATTGAAACACCGGTCTTTATCTTTGCAGATTAAAACCGGTGTTTCTTTATTTTAGCGGCCTAGCAATTGACCAATGCTTTGCTGGTCAAACTTTAGCTGGAAAGTGATGAATGGACCGCTGCGTGTGTAACGCGCTTGGGCAAAATCACGATCATCAAAGCCAACAAAGTTATATCCTATAATCACATTGCTGTTCTTAAATGGTGACAGACCAACTGTCGGACCACCAGCATAAGAGATTGTATCAGCATTGGTGCCAATGCGAACTGTACCTGCGCCGCCGACTGAAATGGTATCGTTCAGGTCAAACCGGATATCTGCACCGACAACATTGCTCCAGCCTTCAACTTCATCAGGACCAAAACGGTCAAACACAT